>JALVDO010000496.1 GCA_027008975.1 Saprospiraceae bacterium
TGATGTTTATACCGGTCATGGCTCCTTCCTTTCGCCCGAGCAAATTGAAATAAAAAAGGCGGACAATACCACAGAAGTTCTCGAAGCTGATAAAGTCATTATTGCCACCGGTTCGAAACCCGTTTTGCCCCCGGCTTTTAACTATGACAAAAAGCGGGTTATCTCTTCGACTGAAGCACTCAACTTAAAGGAGGTACCCAAAACAATGGTCGTTATTGGAGGCGGAGTGATTGGGCTGGAGTTGGGCTCTGTCTATGCGCGATTGGGAACGAAAGTTGAAGTCATTGAATACCTCGACAGGTTGGTGCCCGGAATGGATAAAGATGTAGGGAAGGAACTCTTCAGAGCGCTGAAAAAACAAGGGATTAAATTCCACCTAAAACACCAGGTCACTTCCGTGAAAGCAAACAAAAAAAGTGTCACCATTGAGTATCAAAAACGAGGAGATAGTGAGGAAGTACAACGCATTAACGCCGATTATTGCCTCGTTGCCATCGGGCGCCGGCCTTACACCGATAACCTTGGGCTAGAAAACACAGCTGTTCAATTGGATGAAAAAGGTAAGATTGTGGTTGATGACAATCTGCAAACCGGAGAAAAAGGGATTTATGCCATCGGCGATGTTATCAAAGGTGCTATGCTGGCTCATAAAGCGGAAGAAGAAGGCATTTTTGTGGCAGAATTGCTGGCTGGGCAAAAACCGCATGTCAACTACAATCTCATACCGGGCGTTGTTTACACCTGGCCGGAAGCTGCCGGTGTTGGGTATACGGAGGAGCAATTGAAAGCCGCCGGACGCGCTTATAAGGTTGGCAAATTTCCATTTAAAGCGCTCGGACGAGCCAGAGCAAGCGGCGACCTTGAGGGCATGGTCAAAATACTGGCGGATAAGGAGACGGACGAAATACTCGGCGTACACATGGTTGGTGCAAGAGTGGCAGATATTATTGCCGAGGCTGTTACCGCAATGGAATTCCGGGCTTCAGCCGAGGATATTGCACGCTCTTCTCACGCTCATCCTACCTTTACGGAGGCCGTTAAAGAAGCCGCATTGGATGCGACGGACAAGCGGGCGATGCATTTTTAGGAGTTCATTAATACAATTTTCATCTTTTTATCATTAAGCTAACACTTGCTTAACCCTTTTTAACACTTAAAGCCTGCTTCTTTGCCTCATAATTAATCAGCAACAATTATGAGACGATATAGCTTTTTCAGTATAGTAGTATTTTTCTTTTTATTCCTCACGACGACCAATGCACAAAATCAGATTGGTGTGCGTGCCGGTGCTAATTGGAATAAAGTAAAAGCGTCAATTCCCTTTGTAAATATAGGGAATAGCCTAAAAGGCGTTGAAAAATTCAATTTCGGATTGATTTATACTGCTAACCTTTCAGAGAAATTTGGCATACAAACGGAATTGAATTACATGAAGAAGGGCTTTGCCGTTACGCAAGATTTGGGGGATGTCAACTTGCTCGGTGTCGAAATCCCGATTAACACAAAAGTAGAAGCACAAATCACTTACGTAGATATTCCCATTTTGGCAAAGTATAAATTTGGAGAAAATGCACTAAAAGGTTATGCCATACTCGGACCTTATCTGGGCTATGCCTCCAAAGGTGAGCTAGTGGCTTACTCCGATACGGGGGATGAGGTCAAATTGGCTTCTACAAATTTTAATTTCACGGCTGTTAAATATGCGCGATTCGAGGTGGGCGGTACTGCCGGTATTGGCACCACACTGGACGTGGGCGTTGGAGAAATATTTGCCGATGTGCGGTATAATTTTGGGCTCACCAAACTATTTGATATTCCATTATTGAATTCAACCAATAGAGGGGTAGGTGTCAACCTCGGTCTTTTAATAAATATATAAAAACGAGATGCCTTCACGAAAAACCAAAATCAAGTTTCCCATATCTGTTTGAACCAGTTTACAACCCATTGAACATATAATTGCCGTGATTTCCTTTTGGGAAGTCATGGCTTTTTTAGTATCTTCTACTATCCATATTCACTAGAATTCCGAGTAAAATACTGAATCCAAGCAGCGAAGAACCTCCCTTGCTTAAAAATGGAAGCGGAACGCCTATAATAGGAGCAAGTCCCATCGTCATGCCGATATTGATAAATAAATGGAGGAATAAAATGCCGGCAACCGAATAACCGTAATACATGGCAAACTTAGACCTTTGCCGTTCTGCAACGATAACTATTTGGACAAGCAGGTATAAGAATAGGCCAATTATCAAAACAGTACCTACGAAGCCCTGCTCTTCTCCAACGGTACAAAAGATGAAATCGGTGGTTTGTTCCGGAACAAAATTGCCCTTGGTCATGTCTCCCTGGAGGAATCCCTTGCCTGAAAAACCTCCTGCTCCGATAGCAAGTTTGGATTTCTCTAAATTGTATCCGGCATCTTTGTTTTGGACTAATTCAGGGTGCAACCAGACGTTGATTCTTTGTTGCTGGTGGGATTTTAAAATATGATTAAACCCCCAATTAGCCCCACCACTGACCAGACTGCCGAGAAAAATAGCCATCAAAACGAGGCTAACCTCTCTTTTCTTTTTTTTATTCCAAACAATTCCGGCGAGAAATGATAACACACCAATGCTTGTCAATAATTGATAGAGGTGGTACTGGGGATACAGCTTAAACACCTCATAGCTAGCAATAATAAAGACGATGTATAGAACTGCCAGATAAAACTTGGGTTGTGTATAATAGATGAGCAATCCCACTCCGATAAGGGATAATGCCAATGTAACGTTGGTCGCAGGGTACATCAACCCCAGTATCAACATCGTCATCCCAAAAAAGGAAATGATATAAAACTGGGGAGAAAATCCGGCTCGATACATGACCAAAAGAAAAGAGGTGAAAATAATGGCAGAACCAGCGTCAGGTTGTAGTAAAATGAGTAGCATAGGCACCAGGATTATTAGTGCCAACGTACTTATTGACTGCCACTTTCTTAGGTCTGTACTGTAATTGTTGAGGTAAGAGGCGACTGCCAGAGCGGTACCGATTTTCGCGAATTCAGAGGGCTGGATGGTCACACTTCCTATTCTGTACCACGAGGTTGCTCCATTGATATTTGTCCCAAAAATAAATACTCCTACCAATAAAGCAAGGCTAATACCGTAGATGGGTATGGCGATTGTCTGCCAAAATTTCCAATCAACAAATTGCAACGCTATAAAAGCAAACAAAGAGATACCTATCCATATCGTTTGTTTGCCCAAAGCTGTGCTGAAAAAAGTATTCAGGGAATAGCCAACCTCGTTATAACCAATCGAGAACAGCATCAACCAGCCGGAGAGAACGAGCGCCAGATACGGTCCGTAAAGAGAGATGTTGGGTTTAAAAGAATTGGCAGAACGATTCAACAGTTAGGTAATTATGCTTATCGAGTGTTTATAAAGAATCCAGTAACTCCTCTTTTTTGATCTTATCATCTTTTACTAAGTAGATGCCGGAGTAATCCTGCGAAAGGATGTACTTCAATCTCAATGCTTCCAGTTTTGATATAAATGCCCCGGCTCTTAATTTGTAGTAAGGGCTGGAGTGTACCCAATTGACAGTTACCGAAGGGTAGCGATATTGAAGGTTTCTTTTTTCAGATTCCATTCTTTGCCTGTCAGTTGTTGCAAGCAACTGGATTCTCCACCCGTCGACAAATGTTTTTTCAGTATTTATTTCCTCATACTTATCCATCATTTGGGCGACGATAGTCTCTTCATGGATAATGATATTCTGTCCTTGCCCTGAAAATGCAAAAGCTGCTAGAAAAACTATTAGGGGAATAAACGTTCTAATCATAACAAAAAAGTTGAGTGATACAGGCAAAAGTACTATTTTTCTGTGACAATAGCTACTCCGGACGAGCATCCCAGCCGGTCTGCACCCGCTTCCAAGAAAGAAATGGCATCTTTTGCTGTTCTAATTCCTCCGGAGGCTTTGATTTTTACTTTGTCTCCAACAACAGCTTTCATTGCTTCTACTGCCTCAATTGTAGCCCCTCCTCCATTAAATCCGGTAGATGTTTTGATAAAGTCAGCTCCCAACTCCAAACAAATCTCAGATACCTTTTTTATCTCGTCAATTGTCAGTAAACCGGTTTCCAGAATGACCTTGATGATTTTTCCTTTCAGGTGTACTGCGGTAATCATTGTGCTGATGTCATTCTTGACATAGTTCCAGTTTCCTTCCTTTAGCGCACAGAGATTGACGACGACATCCAACTCATCTGCTCCATCGTCAATGGCTCTTTTAATTTCTTCTACTTTTGACGCAGTAGCCGAATATCCCATTGGAAATCCTATAACCGTTGCTACCTTACTAGGAGTGCTCTCCAGTAACGAAACGCTGGTTTTTACCCAGTATGGCGGGATGCAAACAGCCGCAAATCCATACTCCTTAGCTTCTGAACATACCTTTAGAATAGCATCTTTAGAGCAATCTGCCTTCAATATAGTGTGGTCAATAAACCCTGCCAATTCCTTCTCTATCATCTATGGGGAAAGTTTTATTTTGAAATTATTGTACTAATAGCCCGCAAGATATTAATTTTTTTTACTCAAAGTAAAGTTTTGAAGGTTAAAATGTAAGACTAATGTTGAAAAAAGAGCCATTACGCTAAAAGACTGTAGGTGAGAAAACTAAGCCCATATGCCAATCCGGTCATGACCAAAAACTGAATGATGGGCCACTTCCAACTGTTGGTTTCTCGCCTAACGACTGCAAGTGTACTCATGCACATCATGGCAAAAACGTAAAAAATCAGAAGTGAGGAAGCGGTCGCAACAGAATAGACCGGCGCACCTGTTTTTGGATTTTTTTCTTTTGCAAGGCGCTCTCGAATGGATAATTCTTCCGTGCTTTCAATACTGTAAATTGTGGCAATAGTACCTACGAAAACTTCACGGGCAGCGAAGGAGGTAATCAATGCGATGCCAATTTTCCAATCAAACCCGAGTGGACGGACGATAGGTTCGATGGCTTTGCCAAAATCTCCGGCGAAAGAAGCCTCTAGTGCCTTGGAAGAAATAAGTGCTTCAGTAGCGCTAGAGGATAAGCCTTCTTTTTGTGCTTCGGTTTGTGCTTTCTCTTTTGCAAGGGCAATTTGCCCGGGACGACCGAAGTTGGCAAGTCCCCATAGGACGATGGAAATGATAACGATGATTTTTCCTGCTTCAGTCACGAATGTTTTTACTTTTTCCCAGACGGTGTAAAATACATTTCGCATAACCGGCGGCCTGTATTCCGGCAACTCTAACATTAGGTAGCTCTTTTGGTTGGATTTGTAGACTAGCTTGAAGACCAATGCCGTAAATATTGCACCCAAGAAACCAAGCACGTACAGACCCATAAACGCCAATCCCTGCAGGTTGAATATACCCCATATTTTTCTGGCGGGAAATGCAAATCCTATCAACATGGCATAGACGGGAATACGCGCTGAACAACTCATGAACGGGGTGACGAAAATGGTAGTTAATCTTTCCTTCCAGTTAGTAATGGTCCGGGTACTCATAATAGCAGGAATGGCGCAGGCACTACTCGAAATCAATGCGACAATGCTGCGCCCGTTTAGTCCGAAAAACTTCATAATCCGATCGAATAAAAAGACAACTCGTGCCATATAACCCGCTTCTTCCAAAATGGCTATAATAAAGAACAAAATGGCTATTTGTGGGATAAAAATCAAGACTCCTCCAATTCCGGCAAGTAGTCCGTCGGTTAGGAAATCCAGAAAATATCCCGGCGGCATGGAGCTTTTTAGTAAATCCGTACACCAACTAAACAAGCTGTCAATGGCATCCATAGGGTAAGACGCCCAAGAATAAATTGCCTGAAACACCCAAAACATGATAAAGAAGAAAATGAGCGGACCGACAAACTTATTGGTGAATATCCTGTCTAGCTTTTTGGTGAGGATGTTACCCGCGGAGGCGCTGCCTTTTACAGTCTTTTCATAGAGTGGAGAAATTTTTTCAAATCGCTCCATCGTCTCTTCCACCTGATGATGAAGGCGAGGGAATTCCACTTGACCGTACGCCTGTTTTTCTTCCCGTGTCAGGAAGGTTAGCCAATCCGCATGGTGGGCTAATAAAAGGGCATGGTATGAGCTGGAAACGGGGTGAATCTTTTGGCTTTTTTCAATTATTTCCTTTTCTGTTCTTGAAAAAGAGTAAAATGATTTTGTATTCGGTGGCGATTGTGAGACTTCGCTTAGCACTGCTTTTAATTCATCGATCCCATGCCCCGTTCGTCCACTTAATGCTACCGTTGGGACGCCTGTTTCCTTTTTTAGAAAGTCCGAATCAATTGCCATTTGGTTGGCATTTGCGATGTCAATCATGTTTAACCCCAGCACTAATGGATAGCCGAGGTCTAATAGTTGAGAAAAAAGTAGCATTTGCTTTTTGAAATGGGTAACATCCAAAATATACAAAAGCATATCAGGTGCATCTTCCGAATGCGTATCCAAAAGGGTGTTGACGACGATTCGTTCTTCCGAAGAGTTGGGATATAGACTATAAAGTCCGGGGAAGTCGATTAACTCGACATTGCTTCCGTCCGTAAGCGCAAATTGCCCAACTTTTTTGTCAACAGTAACACCGGGAAAATTTCCGATTTTTTGATGCAGTCCGGTCAATAGATTAAAAATAGAAGACTTCCCTGAGTTGGGATTTCCAATAAGTCCGACTTTTATTTTTTTAGGCCGACTTTTCAAGAGCAATTGTTTTTATGACCAGAATGGTTGCGGCTTCTTCTTTGCGTAGGGCAAAGAAGTTGTGCTCGCTTTGGACATAGAATGTATGCCCAAATAAGGATTTTCGAATCAGTCGTATGGGGCTGCCCGGGAGTAATCCCATCGTCAACAACTTGGAAGCTACTTTTTTATCTTCATAAGAAGCAACTGTATAGGGAAGTCCCAAGTCACCTTCTGAAAATGAAATTTCTTCCTGTGTATTGGATTTGCCCATAATTTCTTATTTAGATTTATTCTAAGCTGCGCTAAGTTATGTTTTTCTCTTTTTATGTAAAAGGAATCTCAAAGAAAATTATTTTCTTCTTCCTCTGAACCCCTTTTTCTTCGATTTTTTAGCGTTTGGAAAACGATCGCGGCCTCTTCTCCCTTTTTTAATGTTTTTAGAGCGACTGGGTTTGGGATCATCTCTGTTTACCCTAATTGTTCGCCCCTCAAAAGTGCCGTCGTCAAAGATACTGATAATTTTTGATTCTTTGCCCTTTTCGACGGAGAAGAAGGTGTGTTTGGAATCCATTTGCACATCGAAAATGCTACTAGTAGGTATTTCGCAGAACTCAGAAAATAAATTGATTAAGTCCTCTTCGTTCATTTTGTCTGTTCTTCCGATGTTAATGAATAACCTGACCCCCTGCTTACTTTTTTTACCGGGGGAAGAACGTCTCTCCTGTCGTTCTTCGTTTCGATTACTGTTGCTTCCCCTAGATTTTGCAAGTGTCATATCTTTGTCTGCTCTGAGGTAGTCCGCAGGCAGTCTATTGATTGCCATGGATGCCAGCCGGAGCATCAGTTCTTCTTTGGAAAGGTCGGACAAAGCCTCTTCAATAATTGGCATGAAGGAGTCAACTGCCGGGTTAAGAGGAGTCTCTCTGATTCGTTTGAAATCTACTTTTAACCGCTTCTCGCAAATTTCTTTTCCGGAAGGAATTTTGGCTTCAGTAAAAGGTACCTGAAGGCGGTGTTCGAGCCTTTTAATGGTTCTTCTGTCTCTTTGGCTGGCGAGAATTAGGGATATTCCTTCTTTTCCAGCTCGCCCGGTTCGCCCACTCCTATGGGTATAAAAGTTGAGGTCATCCGGGATATTGTGGTTAAATACGTGTGTGATGTTTTGAACATCAATTCCTCTTGCCGCTACATCGGTTGCTACCAAAATGGTTAATTGTTTTGCTCTAAATCGCGACATGACGCGATCTCTTTGGGATTGATTCATATCTCCGTGTAGGGCGTCGGCATTGTACCCATCCTTGGTCAGTTGATCAGCGAGGTTTTTTGCACCCATTCTCGTTCGGGTAAAAACCAGGCCGTAGATATCTGTTTCGTTGTCGAGGAATCGCTTTAGGGCAGTATATTTTTGAGCATTATTGACAATGATATACTGGTGCTTAATGTTCTTGTTTGAGGTGTTTTCTTTTGATACACTCAGCTCAATGGGTTCGTTCATATAGTTTTGAGCCAGTCGTCTTACTTCTCTAGGCATCGTTGCTGAAAACAGCCAGGTGTTTTTTTCTTCTGGGGTGAATTTCAGTATATCATCGATTTCTTCCTTGAATCCCATATTCAGCATCTCGTCGGCTTCGTCGAGTACGATATACTTGATTCGGCTGATATTGACGACCTTCCGGCGCATCAAGTCCCGCAATCTTCCGGGTGTTGCCACGATAATGTGGCACCCTTTTTTTACTTCCCGAATTTGCCTTGAAATATCAGCACCACCATAAACTGCCTGAATTCTCATTCCTTTGACGTATTTGCTAAAGGATTCGAATTCTTTGGATATTTGAAGGCACAACTCTCTTGTAGGAGAAAGTACGAGGGCTTGGGTGTGCTTTTCGGCCACCTCTACCAAATCCAATAATGGAAGTCCGAAGGCAGCGGTTTTTCCCGTTCCTGTTTGTGCCAGACCAACCATGTCCCGCGTACCTGTTAGTAATTGGGGGATGGCTTGCTTCTGGATGGGAGTGGGTTCGGCATAGCCCATTTCTTTTATGCCATCAATAATGGACTGGGATAACCCCAATTCTAAAAAACTATTCATATAACTATTTGTGCAACAAAAAAAAGTCTGTGCCAAAACGCACAGACTTTATACCGAGGTCGGGATCAGATTCGAACTGACGTACGAGCTTTTGCAGAGCCCTGCCTAGCCACTCGGCCACCCGACCATATTTTTAGCGACCGCAAAGGTAAGGGGTTTTTACTTAAAATGTTCTTTTTTTTGAAAAAAAATCACTTCATCTCAAACCAAACCATATTTTGGTCTGCTTCTCCTCCATTGTAGTCGATAAATATCTCCTCGCCGGCTTCTATGTCTCTCGTGCTGTAAATGTCTAGGGTTTTCTCCTTCTCGTTTATTTCCACAACGGCATTGGGCGTTGTGGAATGATTGAAAAGAGATGCCCATCCCAGCGCGATTGCGCATTGTTCGTTGTTATTTCCCCACAGAAAATAATAATCGTGTAATCTCGTCCTATGGATTAATGCCCGGTCTTTGGCTGATAAAACAATGACCGGACATACCTCCAATAAAGTATCCTTTTTGATATTTGCTCCTGTAAACACTCCCAATCCGTGTACCTCACTCCGGTTGAAGAACAAATATGGAAAACGCTGATTCAAATTACTTAGCTTCTTCTTTTGCTTCCTCCTCTTCTTTTGATCCAAGGAGTTCCTTCTCAATGACTTCTATAAGGACGTGTTTTGGCAGAGCACCTGCCTGCATCATCGGCTGTCTATTTTTGGGAATAAACAAAATAGAAGGAATACTTCTAATGCCGAAAACTTGAGACAATTCCTGCTCTACTTCGGTATCTACTTTATAGATGTTAATTTTTCCTTCGTATTCGTTTGATAGTTCCTCCAGAATGGGGGCAACCATTTTGCATGGTCCGCACCAGTCTGCATAAAAATCAATAATAGCAGGAAGCTCTCCTTTGTATGACCATTCTTTTTCTGTCGTGTAATCAAAAATGTCGTCTTTGAATTTTTGAGTTGTTAATTTTATTGTAGGCATATTTATATATTAATTAATGTATGTTTTGATTTTTTGTAGCTACTTACGAGTACACCATTTTTGTCTAAAAATTGGTATCCGCAAATAGTTGCATTTCTTGATTTAAGAACAAGGAACATCCCATACGGGCAAGCTGATTTTAGATTTCAGATTT
>JALVDO010000497.1 GCA_027008975.1 Saprospiraceae bacterium
TTTCTTTTTTTCATTCATTCAATCTAAAACAGAGCAGTAGCATTCAGAATATTTTGACGCTATTCAAGGTATTATTGATATTCGTCTTAATCATCGGTGGGGCTTTCCTTACCGGACATTCCGGTGTGCAGCCGGAAGATGGAGCTAATTTTGCATCTGAATTTTTTTCCTACAATTATGCCGTGGCACTAGTCATGGTAATGTATGCCTATTCGGGATGGAATGCCGCGGTTTATATAATAGATGAAATTGATAATCCCCGTAAAAACCTCCCCTTTGCACTCATCGGTGGTACGCTTCTGGTAACGGTATTATTTGTTCTCCTCCAATGGACTTTCCTGAAGCACGCAGGTGTAGGGCTACTAAAAGACAAAGTGGAAGTAGGGCAAATTGTTGCTTATGAAATGTTTGGTTCTAAAGGAGGCATAGCTGTCAGCATATTAATAGCCTTTTTCCTAACGGCTAGCATTAGTGCGATGATTTGGGTTGGACCAAGAGTGACAAGGGCAATTGCCAATGAGTATAAAATTTGGAGTTTCTTCGCAAAGGATAATGAAGCGGGCATTCCTGTTCGTGCGATATGGCTGCAGACATTTATCAGCTTGTTAATGGTAATGACCAGTACTTTTGATCAGATTCTCACCTACAGTGGCTTCATCCTGCAGATGTTTACTACTTTTACCATTATTGGCGTATTGGTTGCCCGATTTAAGGGACTTGGGGCAAAGGATTTTTACAAAAGCCCGGGATTTCCTTTCATGCAAATTGTCTTCTTGATTATCAGCTTTTGGGTATTGTACTCCCTTTTGGTTAGTAAGCCAAAAGAAAGTCTTTTTGGATTAATTAATCTTATAGCCGGGGTACTCTCTTTTTATTGGAACAAATTAAGAGAGCAGTATTTCGAATAATTGCCACTATCTTTTTATCTTCGTTGTTTAAATTGACAACATGATACCGAAATATTCCACCTACAAGGCATTTTTATCAGATTTTCAACAGGGTGTGATTTCCTGTGAAGAATTGGTAGATTATTACCTTTCTCAAATCGAAAAATCAAAAAACTTGAATATCTATATTGAGGTTCTTGAAGAGGAGGCACTTGAACAGGCACGGGCATTGGATAATCGGGCCGCAGATGATAAAAAAGGCTGCCTTTTCGGAATGGTAATCTCAATAAAAGATGTACTTTGTTACAAGGGGCATACAGTAACAGGTGGTTCAAAGATATTAGAGGGGTTTGAATCCTTATTTTCAGCTACTGCAGTGGAGCGGCTATTGGCAGAGGACGCCATCATTATCGGACGTGTAAATTGCGATGAGTTTGCAATGGGCTCTACAACTGAGAACTCTGCCTACGGTGCTTCTCGCAACGCAATTGACGATAGCAAAGTCCCCGGTGGTTCGTCGGGAGGTTCTGCCGTTGCCGTTCAGGCGGATACCTGTCTGGCTTCTATTGGCTCCGATACAGGTGGCTCGGTGCGCCAGCCTGCTGCCTTTTGTGGCTTGGTAGGCTTGAAGCCAACTTACGGACGAATTTCACGGCACGGATTACTGGCTTATGGGTCTTCATTCGATCAGATTGGACCAATCTGTAATAGCGTGGAGGATGCGGCACTTCTCTTAGAAGTGATGTCGGGAAAGGACGAATTCGATGCGACCATGTACCAGGGCTCTTCTTTTACTTTTGATGAAAAAAACTGGAATAAAAAAGCAAAGATAGCATATTTTCCTGCTACCTTGGATGATGAACGGGTTGATGCTGAAGTGAGAAAGGCAGCCTATGATTTTTTAGAGCAGCTCAAGGACGGAGGGCATGAATTAGTCCCGTCAGAGTTTGATTTATTGGACTACCTCGTGCCGACTTATTATGTTATGACTACGGCAGAAGCTTCTACCAATTTATCACGATACGATGGCATTCGGTATGGATATCGCCGTGAGGATGTACATACCCTGGATGAATGTTATAAAAAATCGAGAACAGAGGGTTTTGGCGAGGAGGTTAAACGAAGAATTTTACTCGGTACTTTTGTACTGAGTTCCGGCTTTTATGATGCCTATTACTCAAAAGCACAAAAAGTTAGACGGTTATTAAGTGATAAGATGAAGGAAATATTCGCAGCCTGCGATTTTATTTTTATGCCAACCTCTCCTATCGTAGCCTGGGATTTAGGAGAAAAGGTTGATGATCCCGTTGCAATGTACCTCGCAGATATTTATACCGTTACTGCTAATATGGTTGGCATTCCTGCAATATCCTTACCCGCTGCAACGCACTCTAATGGGATGCCCATCGGAATGCAGTTGATGGCGGATAAGTTTGAGGAAGAAGCCCTGTTGGCTTTTTCGAAATTGCTTATGGAGTGACTACAAGTTCGGTTTTAAGTCCTCCTTAGCATAGAAATTGTTAATGTACCGAATAACATCTTCCGGATCATCGGTCATGGGAAGTAGTTCGATATCTTTTGCCTTGATATTTCCTGCATCCAGCATGGTGGTGGAAATCCAATCAATCAACCCCTGCCAAAATTCTTTCCCAACGAGAATAACAGGGACCTTTGTTATTTTCTTAGTTTGTACTAGTGTGAGTACTTCAAATAACTCATCCATCGTGCCAAAACCACCGGGTAGTGCTACAAATGCCTGTGCGTACTTGACAAACATGACTTTGC
>JALVDO010000498.1 GCA_027008975.1 Saprospiraceae bacterium
CTGATGGCTCCGCGGTGGTGGAGGATAATCCCGCTTTATTCAATGAGCGATACAACCAAAAAGCCTGGACAGAGCCACATCCCGGATTTCAGGAAAATGGGCAACAAAATATCCGCATCCTGCGCTATGCCGATGTATTGTTGATTGCAGCCGAGGCGATGAACGAAAACGGTAAGACAATTGATGCCTTGTTTTATTTGAATCAGGTGCGGGCGCGGGCACGAGGGGGAAATGCTTTTATCCTCCCCGATGTGACTGAGACGGATAAAGACCTGCTTCGACAAAGGATCTGGCGAGAACGCCGGGCAGAATTGGGGATGGAACAGCAACGTTGGTTCGATATTCAGCGCCAGAAACGTGCGGCGGAGGTCATGCGGTTGGCCGGAAAAGATTTTGTCGAGGGTAAACATGAGTTACTACCCATCCCTCAGTCGGAAATTGAGTTAAGCGGCGGGAAATTATCACAAAATCCCAACTACTGATGCTACGATTTGCTGCTTTCATTGCGCTGCTGATGCTGTGTCTTTCCTGTCGTCAGCCTGAGGAGACAAATGATTGGACGGTGACGGCTCCCGGTGGAGCGGTAAAGGTGGATTTTTTTCTTACTGAAGCCCGAATGCCCGCCTATCGGGTGTGGTTTGACGAAATGCTCGTTTTGGATACTTCCTTCCTCGGTTTTGAGTTGCTGGATAGCCCGGATATGAAGGCGGGGTTTGAAGTCAAAAATAGCTCAAAAAACACCTTCAGAGATAGCTGGCGCCCCGTCTATGGAGAAAATGCAATTATTGAAAATTACTACGATGAGTTAAGCGTCCAATTGGGGGAAGCAGCGGGACTAAAGCGACAGATGACGATAGTATTCAGAGTGTATGACGATGGTCTGGGATTCCGATACGAACTACCGGAACAGGAAAATTTGCAAAAAGTTAGAATTGCTGAAGAGCTGACTCAATTCCACCTGACAGGTGACCACACAGCATGGTGGATTCCGGCGGATTATGATAGTTACGAATATCTTTATACCCAATCAAGACTATCGGAAGTCGATGCGACGAAAGCGGGGTACAAAGAGCGGCACGACCGCCATGTGGGAAATCTAAAAGCAGTAAATACGCCCCTGACAATGAAAACGGAGCAAGGTTTGTATCTGAGTATTCACGAAGCAAATTTGACCAACTATGCGGGGATGACGCTCGGCGTGGACAGCAATTCTGTCTTGCGTGCCGAACTGGTACCGGCACTGGACGGGAGTAAAGTCACTACACAGACGCCCTTTGTCACTCCCTGGCGAACTATCCAAATAGGCAAACATGCCACTGATTTGCTGAAAAGCAATCTAATAATAAACCTCAATGAGCCGAACCAATTGGAGGATGTCTCCCGGATAAAACCCATGAAGTACAACGGCGTATGGTGGGAAATCCACATTGGAAAATCGTCATGGGATTATGATACGGGCATTCACGGGGCAAATACCGCTAATGTACTGCGATATATGGATTTTGCCGCTAACAATAATATCGGTGGAACGCTGGTGGAAGGATGGAATATCGGCTGGGATAATTGGGGAAATAAAACGTTTAGTCTTACGGATACTTATCCCGATTTTGATATAGAAAGAATCGTTGAATATGGAAGGGAAAAAGGTGTCGAATTGATTGGGCATCACGAAACTTTCGGGAATGTGGCCTATTATGATTCCATTGTGGAAGATGCTTTTAAGTACTACTATCAGCGTGGTGTCCACTATGTAAAAACAGGCTATGCAGCCGGATTGAACCCCGGCGAATTTCACCACAGTCAGTATATGGTCAATCACTATAGAAGGGTGGTTCAGCTTGCCGCTAAATATCATATTTGCCTTGATGCCCACGAGCCGATAAAGCCAACCGGCATCAGGCGGACTTACCCCAACATGATGACAAGAGAAGGTGTGCGAGGCATGGAGTACAACGCCTGGGGAGGGGGAAACCCACCTTCGCACACGACGATATTGCCTTTTACGAGGGGATTGGCCGGACCAATGGATTATACACCCGGGATTTTCGATGTTAAATTTGAAAAATATCGCAAAGATCAATACGTCCGTTCTACGATTGCCAAACAGTTGGCGCTGTATGTCGTATTGTACAGTCCATTACAAATGGTTGCCGATTTGCCCGAAAATTATAAAGACCAGCCGGCAACCCAATTTATCAAAGACGTAGGAGTTGATTGGGAAAAAACGGTCATCCTGAATGGCGAGATTGGGAGCCATGTCACCATTGCCCGTAAGGAAAAAAGTACGGGAAACTGGTTCCTCGGTGCTATCACGAATGAAGCCGCAAGGAAGATGGAATTGCACCTGGATTTTCTCGCCAAAGGCAAGCAATATGAAGCGACTATCTACGCTGATGCCCCTGATGCTCATTGGGATAAAAATCCTACAGCCTACACCATCTCAAAGCAGATGGTTCAGAAAGGGACGGTGTTAAAAGTCGATTTGGCACCCGGTGGTGGTTGTGCGATTAGTTTTCGAGCGGAATGATTCGCACTACTCAATAACCACCTTCCTCATCTCCACATTTCCATCCAACTCCAACCGGAGTAGGTGAATGCCCGTTGAAAAGCACTTTTTCTCCTCCATTTTGCATCCTTTTCGGTTCTTGTATAGTCTTTGTTAACGTTATCT
>JALVDO010000499.1 GCA_027008975.1 Saprospiraceae bacterium
TCCGGATCCCAGGGTCCTGTCAGATTGTAAGCCATCATATTGATGAAATCAAATGCTGCAAGGGCATTGTCGGTGATATCCGGAAAGCGGTAAGTGCCGGGGAGGGCTGCGCTAATTTGGAAACCATGTGCGTGGAGTGAATCGCTTAATTCGATGACAAAACCACTGTAATTACTCCCGACACCGCCCCATTCGAGGTCAACATCTATTCCTTCCAAATCGTGCTGGTAGCAATAATTGACAATCTTGTGGATAAAAGAGGAGCGATATTGTGGTTTTTGGAGGTGTTCCCAGGCTGAAGCCCAGGATGAAGTCAGCGCGCCACCTGCTAAGGCAACGAATACTTCGGCGCCTGCATCGTGTGCCATTTCGACGATGGGGTCGATATCCTCGCCTCCCACGCTCAGGTTGCCCTGGTTGTTGGTCGGATTGGCAAAAGAGATATTGACGTGTGTGAGTTTGTCAAATTCGATTTGATCGGCGTAGTCGAAGCGATAGTAGGGGAAGTAACCCACGATTTTGAAGTCTTGCGCCTTTAACAATGGCTGCAATAATAGAGTCAAAAATGCGGCAGTAAGGTATATTTTCTTCATGCAAATCACGTTTTTATTAAGGACATGGCTTCAAAGATAAAAATATCTTCTCAAAGCCGGTAGCCTTTTGATAATAATTCCTAAATTTGCTGCGTTTTGTTGGCGTCTTTCACAAAAGTAATATATCTGATGAAAAAAAAATTATTAATTGCATTAGCGTTTTTATTTAGCGCAATTTCTGCATTCTCTCAATACGAAAACGATAATAGAACATTATTCACGGTGGATGGAGACCCCGTTCCCGTTTCGGAGTTTGCCTATATTTACACCAAAACAAACGGAAAGGAAGCAGATTTTTCTAAAAAGTCCATTGAGGAATACCTTGATTTGTACATTAATTTTAAACTGAAAGTTCGCAAGGCGCACGATATGCAACTAGATACCATCCCTGCGTTGAAAGCAGAGTTGGAAGGCTATCGGCGGCAGTTGGCGGATTCTTACCTAATTGATAAAAGCGTCACGGAAAAGCTCATCAAAGAGGCTTATGAACACATTAAGCAGGACGTTGATATTAGTCATCTATTGATTTCCGTCAAGCGGAATCCCACACCGCAGGATACCCTTGCTGCCTACCAAAAAGCGCTGGATGCGAAGAAAAGAATTGAGGGGGGCTACAGTTTCAAAAAGTTGGCGGAAGGTATCTCCGCTGATCCCGGAGCGAAAACCAACGGCGGTCATATTGGCTTTGTCACGGCTCTTTTCCCGAAAGGGTTATACAATCTGGAGAAAGCCGCCTATTCAGTACCCACCGGTCAAATGGTTGGGCCAATCCGAACGGATGCCGGTTATCACCTGCTGATTGTCCACGGACGCCGCCCGGCACGCGGGGAGATGGAAGCTGCCCACATTCTCATCCGAAACGTCAAAGGGCAACCGGATGCAGCAGAGAAAAAAATCAATGAGATTTACAAACAGCTCCAAGAGGGAGCGTCATTTGAAGAATTGGCGAAAAAATATTCAGAAGACAAGCGCACCGCCGGAAACAAGGGTTACATCGGCTTCTTTGGCATCAATCGGTATGAGCCTTCGTTTGAGGATGCTGCTTTTGCTATTCCAAAGGACGGCGAATGGAGCAAACCCATCAAAACTTCTGTCGGCTGGCACATTATTAAGCGAATAAGTAAAAAGGAGATACAACCTTATAACATCGAAAAGAGTCGTTTAAGTGCGAAGATTAAGAAAGACCCACGTTTTGCGATGGCAAAATCGGCGATGTTGGAAAGAATTAAGAAGGAAAATCACTTTGAGGAATACCCACAGGTATTGAATGACTTCAAAGCGTCCTTGGATAAAACGTTCCTGACTTACAAGTGGAAGGCATCTGAAGATGCCGCTGATGCAAAGAAGGTATTGTTCCGAATCGGGAATAAAGTTCAGTATTCATTAGCAGATTTTGAAAAATTCCTACAGCGCGCTTCTCGTAAAAGAATGCGAATGGCTGTTATTGATATGGCCGTTGACAAACTTTACAAGGAGTATGTCGAAACTGAGTTGTTGAAATACGAAGAGAAGCACTTGGCGGAGAAATACCCGGATTTTAGAGCGCTGATGCGCGAATACGAAGAGGGGATTTTGTTGTTTGAAGCAACCAAGCAGATTGTATGGGATTATGCATCGAAGGATACCGTTGGGTTGAAGAAGTTCTTTGATACAAAACTAAAAGGCAAGTATCAGTGGGATGAACGTGCTGTGACAGAGGTTTACACCATTCCCGCCAAGTACAAAAACGAGGCAACGGCTATATGGGATTATGCCCGGACACATGATGCCGAGGAGGTGAAGGCCAACTTCAATAAGAATAACGAGGTGAAGGTGATGGTGAAGAATGAGACTTTTGAGCGATTTAGAAATAGAGACCTTAAGTCCATTAAGTGGGAAAAGGGACTGGTCACAGATGTCATACCTGCTACCGATTACAAGACGGTCAAATTTTATAAAATAAAGGATATTATCCCCGCTGGACCCAAAAAGTTGGAAGAAGCGAGGGGATATGTCGTAGCGGATTACCAGGAGGAGTTAGAGAAGAAATGGGTCGCAGAACTTAAGAAAGAATACAAAGTGAAAGTGAAAAAA
>JALVDO010000500.1 GCA_027008975.1 Saprospiraceae bacterium
AACAGAGAGAATACGAGATTCTTTGCAAGACACAACAATATGCGAAAAAAATAAAAAAATGAAGAAAAAAAAGATTGCACCCTCTCTTCTGGCAGCAGATTTCGCCAATATGGAGCGCGATATTAAAATGGTGGAAGAGGCAGGTGCCGACCTCCTGCACATAGATGTAATGGACGGACATTTTGTTCCTAACTTCACCATTGGAATTCCGATGGTAAAAGCAATAAAAAAAGTATCGAGCATTCCTTGCGACGTACACGTCATGATTGAGAATCCGGGGCGTTATGTCGATGCTTTTGTCGATGCAGGTGCGGATTATCTAACGGTACACGCTGAGGTCTGCCCCAATTTACATCGGGTGATACAGCAGATTAAAGCCCGCGGGATTAAAGCCGGTGTCGCATTGAATCCACATACGCCATTGTCTGCCATCGAAGAGGTCATGCAGGACTTAGACCTGATACTCATTATGTCGGTCAATCCGGGATTTGGAGGGCAGTCTTTTATATCCAATACGCTAGACAAGCTGCAGCGGTTGTCAAAAATATTGAAAGAACGAAACCTGGAACATATTGAAGTGGAAGTAGATGGAGGGGTGAAATATTCCAATATTAAAGAAATTGCAGATGCAGGAGCGGATATTTTGGTTTCCGGTTCCGGGATTTTCAAAGCAGGTCATCCGGCACAAATGTTACAGGATATGAAAAATAAATTAAAAAAATAAAAAAATAAAACTATGGATCAATCATCAAGATACGCAGATTTGAATCTTAACGAAGAACAACTAATACAGGAAGGAAAACACGTATTGGTATATTACAAGATGAAACCGAGTGCGAAGCACTATGCCAATCCGGAAGGAGAAAAGGACTACCTCGCGGCGGCGGCACACTTCGCGGCAGAATCATCAACCGGTACGAATGTGACAGTGAGTACAACGGATGATTTTACTCAAAGTATAGATGCCCTCGTTTACGAAATCGACCCCAAAAACGAGGTCATGAAGATTGCTTATCCCATTGAATTATTCGATAGGAATATCCGGGATGGAAGAGCAATGATTGTTTCCTTCCTGACCCTTGCTATTGGTAATAATCAGGGAATGGGAGATATTGCTTATGCCAAGATGCACGATTTCTATATTCCTCCAACGTACTTGGAATTATATGATGGTCCCTCCAAGGACATCTCTGATCTGTGGCGAGTACTGGGACGCCCTGTTGTAAACGGTGGTTTCATCGTCGGTACGATTATCAAGCCCAAGCTGGGGCTACAGCCCAAACCGTTCGCAGATGCTGCTTACGACTTTTGGTTAGGAGGAGACTTTATCAAGAACGATGAGCCACAGGGTAATCAGGTATTTGCGCCGATGAAGAAAACGATTCCCCTTGTTGTTGATGCGATGAAAAGAGCGCAGGACAAAACCGGAGAAGCAAAGCTGTTCTCAGCTAATATTACAGCAGATGACCCTTTCGAGATTATCGCTCGGGGCGAATATATTCTGGAGCAGTTTGGTGAATTTGCAAGCCATGTCGCCTTTTTGATTGATGGCTATGTCGGTGGTCCGACTGCTATTACAACTGCGCGAAGGTATTTCCCCAATCAGTATTTGCATTACCATCGTGCCGGGCATGGAGCGGTGACTTCACCTTCCTCCAAACGTGGCTACTCTGCCTTTATTTTAGCCAAAATGTCGAGGTTGCAAGGAGCGTCCGGCATCCACGTTGGTACGATGAGCTACGGTAAGATGGAAGGTGATAAAAGCGATACACAAATAGCGCACATGATTACTGAAGACGTCGCCCGGGGACCGGCTTACAAACAGGATTGGCTAGGTATTCGCCCTACGACTCCGATTATCTCCGGTGGTATGAATGCCTTGCGAATTCCGGGCTTTTTCGAAAACCTTGGGCACTCCAATGTCATTCTGACTGCGGGTGGAGGTTGTTACGGACACATCGATGGCGCAGCCGAGGGTGCTAAGTCACTCCGACAGGCAGAAGAGTGCTGGCGAGCAGGTGCCGACCCTATCGAATTCGCGAAAGAGCATCGACAGTTTGCACGTGCTTTCGTCTCCTTCCCACATGATGCAGATAAATTATATCCGGGATGGCGCGAAGCATTAGAAATTGAAAGCGTAACAGCCTAAAAAAGACAGGCAGCCCAGAGGGCACAATGCAAAATGCCCCATCGGGGCGAAATATGGGAATGAATTTTGATTTTATATAAAAAAATAAACAGATGAAGAAGAAAAGATATCCGGTCATATCCGTAACGGGATCATCAGGCGCAGGTACCTCCACGGTAAAGGCGGCATTCACCAATGTATTGCGCCGGGAGGGTATTCGTCCAATCATGATAGAAGGGGACAGCTTCCATCGTTACAATCGGGCGGAGATGAAAAAGAAGGTAGCAGAAGCACAGGCAAAGGGCAAG
Source organism: Saprospiraceae bacterium (assembly GCA_027008975.1). Taxonomy (GTDB): domain Bacteria; phylum Bacteroidota; class Bacteroidia; order Chitinophagales; family Saprospiraceae; genus JALVDO01. The sequence goes on from JALVDO010000500.1 coordinate 2,437, forward strand.
TATTTTAGCCACTTTGGGCGGGATGCCAATCTGTTCGATGAACTGGCTAATCTATTCAAGACTTATCGTGAGACAGGACGTGGGAAGCGACGCTATTACGTCCACAACGAAGAGGAAGCGGCCATTCATGGTGTCAATCCGGGTGAGTTTACCCCTTGGGAAGACATTACGGAGGAGTCTGATATTTTATTCTACGAAGGATTGCACGGAGGGGTTAAGGAGGTCTT
>JALVDO010000501.1 GCA_027008975.1 Saprospiraceae bacterium
CCAATCGTTTTCCGCTTTAAAATCAACGGCAATCCACTGGTCTTCAGGTATCTTAGCATCTTTTTGGTATTTATTTAGCATTCCCACAAAGGTCTCGCTATCTCCGATTTCCATCCAATAATGTGGTCGGTCACCTCCTAGGTTACTCTTAGCAGCATCCTCGTATTTTTTTTCATTGAGTTTGGCGGGGTAGAGAAAGATGTTGGCTTTTTTTTGCCCGACATCAACCACAATTTCTTTAATAGCTCGGTCGGCTACCAATTCTTTCAGCCTTCCCGATTTGATTAGGCTGGTATTACTAGATGGGGCAAAAATGATATTAATGGCTAAAAACAGCAATACCAATGCACCATAAACCCAATACATCCCAAACTTTTGTCCCGTCGGCTTTTTCTTATTATTATTTTCGTTATTACTCATTTCTTTACTTTATGTCTCCGGAAGCGTTTTAAGTTGCCTCTGATGTAAAACGTCATTTAATTAATTTCGTTATAAAATATCGATTAAAATAACCATAAACTATATTAAATGGTCTCGTAGGTTGTAATATCGGCATCACTCCACAAGTGTTCCAGTTGGTAAAACTCACGTGTTTCCTTGTAAAATACATGAATGACGATATCAAAATAATCAAGGCAAACCCATAAGGCATTCTGTAATCCTTCCCGATGGCTAGGCAGTGCATTAGCCTCTTCCTTCATTCTTTTTAAAATATTATCTGCAATTGCTTTCACTTGTGTATTTGAGTTTCCATCACAAATAACAAAATAACTACAGGGAGCATCGTCTAGTTTTCTCAAATCTAATTTAACAATATTTACGCCCTTAATATCTTGAATACTGTCAATGATTATTTCCAGGGTTTGTTCTTCCGTAAGTTGAGTATTTTTTAGCTTCTGTAATGAATTCAAATTAAAATAATTATTGGTTCGGCTGCTATTCCCGATTTTATACAGTAATAACCGCATAAAAAGGACTCCAATAATAGCAGCATAAAAAAATTAGGGCTAAATTTACCCCATTAATTAATGTAAACAGTTTATCAAACGGCAAAGTTGGCTTTTTATCACCAAAAACCATACTTAATTGCGGTATAATTTCAACTTTCCCTACTGAAATCTACGTCAAATGGCTATTGTTCGTTGATTTTAGCCAAAAAATGGTTTAAATCACTCAAATTTGTATCTACTTGTTCAAGACAAACACGACATTTATTGGAAAAGTTTTAATCGAGTTATCTGAAGTCGACTCAACATCAACCTATTTGCAAAGTCGGAATTCAACAGACAACTTACCGGAAGGGGCTGTTGTCTATACGGCATTCCAAACAAAAGGTAAAGGGCAGCGAGGAAATGTGTGGGAAAGCGAAAAAGGAAAAAACCTCCTTGCCAGCATTTTGTTGTTTCCAAAATTCCTGCCACCCAAGTATTCTTTTTTGTTGAACATGGCTGTTGCCCTCGCCGTAAGGGATACTATTGTAAAATACCTGCCGGAGCCTGTATCGATTAAATGGCCGAATGATATATGGGTTAATGAAAGAAAAATTGCAGGTATTTTGCTACAAAATGCTATCACAATGAGTACGATTAATTCTTCAATTGTCGGCATTGGCCTAAACATCAATCAAACGGTTTTTTCGGAAAGCCTAAAAGAGCCAACCTCTCTAAAGTCAATAACAGGAAAAGAATTCTCCCCCTTAGATATTCTAGCGGTGCTATGCCATTATTTAGAGGTGAGATACTTGGAGTTGAGGTCGGAAAAGGTTGAAAAGATTAGACTTGACTACAAAAACAATCTCTTGGGAAGAAATGTCCAGCGATTATTTAAAGTAACCTCTACCGGCGAAATATTTTCAGGCATTATTAGGGGCGTTAATTCAGAAGGGCTGTTGATAACCGAAGATAGCAACGGCTCTAAAAAAAGGTGGCGCATGAAGGAAATCGAGTTTCTTAGGGAATAAAAAAGTAGTTTCCGTTGTCACGAAAACCACTTTTTTTGAGCAAAATTACTTCACCTCGAATGTTACTTTGAGGTTTACTCTGAATTTGTCCACCTTTCCGTCTTTCACCGTGACGCTTTGACTTTGGACGAAGGCAGAACGGATTCCCTTCAAAGATTCAGAAGCTTTGACGATTCCTCTCTTTGTTGCATCCTCCCAACTCTTATCGGAATCAGAAAGGATTTCAATTACTTTTAATACAGCCATAATATATTTGATTAAAGTTATAAAATAAATACTTTTTGTGAATTTAGGGTTGCTATTTAGCCAGTACATCTCTCACAACCCATATTTTGGGTTCCCAATATTTGGAATCGGTAATATTATCAATAACGACACCGCGGGAAGTACTATGTATGACTTTTAGCCCATCCTTTCCATTTTCGAGGATGATTGCGACGTGGAAAACCTTGCTCATTTTCGATCTTTTAAAAAAGACCAAATCTCCTGTTCGAGCCTTTTTAAGAGGCACTTTTCTACCTTCCAAGGCCTGGCTTCCGGATGTTCGGCTAAGGTTGACATTCACTTTATTAAACACAAAAGAGGTGAACCCCGAACAATCAAATCCACGCTTATCCGTGCCACCATATCTATAAGGAGTGCCGACCAATTCCTTGGCCACTTCCACGAGTTTTTGTCTTTGCTCGGAGAGTTGAGTGCTG
>JALVDO010000502.1 GCA_027008975.1 Saprospiraceae bacterium
CTTAAAAGTAAAAAGGCTAAAGGCTAAATTTAAAAGGCTAAAGTTTAAAGGCTAAAGGTAAAAGGCTAAAGTTCAAAGGCTAAAGGTAAAAGTGAAATTGGTTTTGGAAATGAAACCCCACTACTGACGAGGCTATGCCTGTCAGCACAGAGCAGCACAGGGCAGCATCCTCGATTTTGAATTTTGAATTTTCCATTTTCCATTTTAAATTTTTTCATTCTAAATTTTTCATTCTCAAATCCAATACCGCGCCTAAGTTGACACCTTCTCGTCTCCGCCTCTTTACAAGGCTTCGACTTTGAAGTTATCACCTTGGTGCTCCAATTCTAATTCTCATTCTAATTCTAATTCTAATTAAAAACCCATATATTTGCAGTTGGTCATAAAAGACACAACGCATGTTAGCATTTGGGATAGTTTTATTTTTAATTTTGTCAGCCATCTTTTCGGGGTCGGAAATAGCTTTTATTTCGGCTAATAGACTGGATGTGGAGATTAAAAAAAACAAGCGAGGTACGCGGTCGCGATTCATCCAGTATTTCTATGACAACCCCAATAATTTCTTGGGCACGATGCTGGTTGGGAATAATATCGCTTTGGTTGTTTTCACGACCTTGCTCACCATTCCTTTGGAACGTTTCCTAACACACTACTTCCATCTTCCGGAAGGCGTTTTCATGCTATTATCTGTCACTGTTATAACGACGATAATTATTCTCATTTTTGGGGAATTCTTACCCAAGACCCTATTCAAGCTCTATGGTGCCAATATGCTTTTTTTGCTGGCAATTCCGCTGCGTATCGTGATGTTTTTGCTAGGGCTACCAACCAAATTTATGGTAGGACTCACCAATGTCATGCTCAAAAAAAGCAAAGGCGACGAGTTGAATGAGCCACAAACGGTCTTCACACGTCTCGACTTGCAAGAGTACGTGGAAGACACCAATTTGGAAAAGGAATTGGAAGTCGATAAATCCATTTTCGGGAAGGCATTACGCCTCAAAGAAACGAGGGTACGCGACTGTCTGATACCACGTACAGAAATAGAATACGTTGATATTTCTGCCTCCATTCAGGAATTGGAAGAAAAATTTATTGAGACCGGCCTGTCCAGATTAATCGTAGTAGAGGATGATATTGAAAATGTAAAAGGTTATGTGCACCATCAATCGCTTTTTCATTCCCCTCGCTCCATTGTCGCTATCATGCGCCCCTTGCAATTCGTCCCCGAAGTATTGTTTGTATCTAATCTGATGCGAACTTTTATGAAAAAAAGAACAAATATTGCCTGTGTCGTCAACGAATTTGGAGGTGTATCGGGATTGATTACCCTAGAGGATATAATCGAAGAAATATTCGGAGAGATCGAGGACGAACACGACGAAGAAGGGGAATACATTGAGGAGGTTGTCAGTGACAATGAATTTCGCTTTTCCGGTCGTATGGAAATTGACCAAATCAATGAGAAATACAGACTCGACATCCCCGCTGATGCCTTCCAGACGCTATCCGGCTATCTAGTCATGACCCGTGGTGAAATCCCCGAAGAAGGGGAGGTTATCCAACAAGACAGATACAACTTCGTCATCGAGGAAGTCAGCAACACTAAGATTGAAACCGTCCGGGTTATCAAAAGAGATTAATCACATAATCCCATCAAAAAACCGGTAAACCGGATCTTCTTTACCCAAGGGGGAATTTTGTTCTAATCGTTTCATAGCGGATTTTTTTTGAGTCTGAAGCTTTTGCATTTCTGCCTCAATCCAGTCATGCACAGCAGTACCCGCTTGGTTGATATTTGCCAGGGCAGTCATGACATTGATAATATCCAATTCGCTATTCCAGGTACGGAGCCCGGCCAGCTTACAAAGGATGAGGTAACGCTCTACATCCTTATGGTTTTTACTTATAGGTAGTGCGGCATCTATTTGGTCGAGCGCAAATTGTATAGAGTAAGGGCCTTCCATTTCTCCGCTAACAAATTGCTTGTAGTGCTGCTGTAGGTTATTCCACAACGCCTGTGTTTCAGTAGCGGTCATGTTGGGTGCCTGTGGGCGCAATTCATTCATGTTAGAAATGAGCTGTTGAGTTGCCTTATAGACGGTATCCATGGAGATGAGTCCATTCAAAGCGGTCATAATGGAGAGGTCTCTATCGTCTTTATAGGTGCGCTGAGCCATCTTTTCGAGCGCCTCTCTTGCCTGGATACCGGTATGTTCTGCCATCCTGTACTTTTCCGGGTCTGTCGCACCGAGTTGCCATTCCGTTAGCGCTTTGATGGCGAGTGCATTGCCGTAGACGTTTTCCTTTCTTAGGCAGGCATCCTTGGCGAGTGCCGTGTTTATTTGGGCATAAGCCTTGTCGTAATATAGTGCAGCAGCTCCTCCCTGGACGGCGGCGCTTCCGGGATAGAGATTTGATACTGCAGGTATGCTATTTTCGGGTTCAGCCTCGTCTTTTTTAGCTAGGCGTTCCTTCATTGTAATAGCAGCTCCTTCGCTAAAAGAGCGAGTGGCTTTGTCGTATAAAGGCAAAGAAGGGCAACAGGCATTGAAGAGAATCGCAATACCAAGTAGGAATGTGGATTTTAGGATTAATTTTCGCATGATAAATATTTTGATATGTTGCGAATATACGGCGCAAAGCGATTTTCTGCAAATTTGAGTGGAAAATAGCGGGAGATTTTAAACATTTTAACGATTTGAAGGTTGATTAAGCGTAGGCAAATAATAAATGAAGAAGTAAATGGATAAAATAAAAATAATAAAGGCATTAGCAACGGTCATTGACCCGGCGACGGGAAAGGATTTGGTCTCTTTGAGCCACATCAAAGATTTGAAAGTAGAGGACAATAATGTAAGTTTTGTAGTAGAGGTTGGCAAATTGAACGAAGAGCAAAAACAAGGCTTAAATTTTGCGTGTATTGAGGCTATTCAAAAGGTTTATCCCGAAGCCAACGTCCACGTCCATCTAGAGGGGCAGGAAACTTCGCCAAATACGACCCCAAATCCCCTACCTCAAGTTAAAAACATCATCGCGATTGCCTCCGGTAAAGGTGGAGTCGGAAAATCTACCGTTGCCGTAAATATAGCAGCAGCACTTAAAAAACTCGGTGCTAAAGTCGGCATCCTCGATGCTGATATTTATGGCCCGTCCATCCCGACGATGCTCGGCTTACAGGGCAAGAAACCCGAGATCGAAAACCTCTACGGACAAGCAAAGATAGTCCCCGTGGATTGGGAAGGCATCCCGACTATTTCCATTGGGTTTGTCATTGAGCCGGAACAGGCTGTCGTTCTGAGAGGTCCTCGCCTCGCAGGTGTTTTGGTTCAGTTTATTCAGGATTGTCTGTGGCCCGATATTGATTATCTGATTGTAGATTTGCCCCCCGGCACAGGTGATATTCAATTGAGTTTGGTTCAAAATGTTCCGGTGACAGGCGTCGTCATGGTAACAACGCCTCAAAAGGTAGCTTATGTCGATGCGGTAAAAGCAATGAATATGTTCCGACTATCCAATGTCAATGTCCCGATAGTCGGAGTTGTGGAAAATATGTCTTGGTTTACACCCAAAGAATTGCCGGACAACAAATATTACATCTTCGGACAAGGAGGAGGAAAAGAGTTGGCAGAAAAGGGAGAAACCATGTTATTAGGGCAAGTCCCTATCACCATGGGGGTACGCGAAGGAGGTGACAACGGTCAGCCAATTGTAACACAAGAGAATAATGTTGCTGCAAAAGCCTTTATGGATATTGCTCAAAATTTGATAAAGCAAGTCGAAAAGCGCAATGCGGAAATGGAAGTCACCAGTATTGTTGAAATAACGCAATATTGACCCCGAAGAGTATTGGGCTTTAGGCTAAAACAGGGTACTTATGAATGCACAGGAAAAAGAGGCGCTTTTTACAAGAGTAGATAAAGCGTTGGATACGGTTCGACCACATCTCGCTATCGATGGTGGGGATGTGGAGATATTGGATATTACCGATGATATGATTGTGCATGTCAAGTGGCTGGGTGCCTGTGTGGGGTGCGATATGTCGCAAATGACGCTCAAGGGCGGATTAGAATACGCCATCAAAAGTATGGTACCCGAGGTGGTCGGCGTCGTAGCAAAAACAGAAGTCGCATAGAAAATGAATAAAACAGACTTAGTCTATCACATCCGGCGGAAAAGGTCTTTTCTCTGTGTTGGATTGGATGCTGATTTGGACAAGATACCCAAGCATTTACTTGCGTATAAGGATCCCGTTTTTGAGTTCAACAAAAGGGTAATTGACGCCACCAAAGATGCCTGCGTAGCTTACAAGCCCAATATTGCATTTTATGAATGCCTTGGCAACAAGGGCTGGGAGTCGTTGGAAAAAACCCTCGATTACATCCCCGACACCCACTTTACTATTGCCGATGCAAAAAGAGCGGACATCGGCAATACATCTCGAAAATACGCCCGAGCTTTCTTCGAACACTTCGATTTTGATGCGGTGACCATTGCCCCTTATATGGGAAGCGATTCGGTATTACCCTTTTTGGAGTACGAAGGAAAATGGGTGATTCTCTTAGCGCTGACCTCCAATAAGGGGAGCCGTGATTTTCAGTTTTTAGAGTCCAGTGGCAAACCGCTTTATCAAAGCGTCATGGAGACGGCTCAAAGCTGGGGTACACCCGACAACCTGATGTTTGTAACGGGAGCTACCCATCCCGAAAAATTCAAAGAACTCCGACAGATTGCGCCCGACAACTTCTTTCTCGTCCCCGGAATTGGAGCACAGGGTGGCGACCTGAAGGCAGTAATGAAATACGGCATGAATGAGGAGGTGGGTTTGCTCATCAATTCTTCACGCGGAATTATCTATGCGGGGGGCGACAGTACTGATTTTGAGCAGCAGGTTGGGGCGGCGGCTAGAGATTTGCAGGGGATGATGGTTTTTTAAGATTTTTCCAATTATAAAAGTTATAACTGGAAAAATGTATGCAAAAACACCACATTTTTCCAATTATAAAAGTTATAACTGGAGAAATGTATGCAAAAATCACACATTTCTCCAATTATAAACTACTTCACAATAACCAAAGGCTTCACAATAATCCCTTCATCAGTACGAAGGCGAACCGTATATCTTCCGGCTGGGAAGCGATCTACGTCCAAACGCATTGTCGCACCGAGATTGGGGCGATTCCATTTTTCATTCAATAAAATCTTGCCGGACATGTCCACAAGCGATACGGTGATGTCGCCAATATCTTCTTTTTGAATGGTAATCATTGTGGCCTCGTCGGCGGGATTAGGACTTAGTGCCGCCCAATTATCATCCAGCACAAGCTCTCTTGTCCTGACTATTTCTTTCACATCAATAGAGATGGAAGGAACGAGGTCTCTACCGAATCCTACCGTACTAAAATCGGGAGTTGCATCCGACCCAACTGCCAATATCGGCGCGTATCTCGGGGCATCTAAAGAGTCGGTCACAAATGCCATCGCAGAATAATCAAAATCTTCACTCGCCAAAAGGAAACAAGGCGTATCCGTTTGATCAATGTAAGAGATTAATACTAAATAATAAGAATCATCCTCTAGAGGAATTGGGTTACCGTCAATATCAATAGGCAGCGTAATATATTCATCCGACTCCGTTCCATCGAAAGTATAGGAATTAAACGCAATCGGATCTCCGTATTCCGTCTGATTAGCCTGTCGATCGCCATTCACATCTCCCTCCCACTTATATAAGAAGGTTGTCACAGATTGCCCTGCCAAATCATCTGCATTGCTCACGCCAAACCTCATATATTGAGTGAAAGGTGAGGTCGTTAGGGTACCCTCTCCATTGGCAATGTAAAAGCAATTTCCGAAGATATAAGAATTATCTGCTCCCGGAGCTACGTTTCTCGTGAATCCAAAGTCCTTAGACATAATGGTATCGGATACCATGAACTGAAAAGTCTGTGTGTTATTCTCCGTAATCTCCTCCAAGGCGATAGAATCATGAGTAACACTATACGTTCCGGTATATAAGCCCTGCTCCAAATTGGTCGGGTCAAACACTTCGTCAAAAAAATCATTCTCAGCCAAGAAGTTGGCAGTAATATCACCATAGGGTTTATCCGAATTGTAAACCTCCGTGCCATCTTCGCTTGCGATAGTCAGATTCAAAACGACATTATTTGCTGTTCTTCCTCCAAAATTCTGAATATCGGCCTCAAACGTGACCGGCTCTAATTGTCTTTGTGGAGTAATAGCATTAGGCATGATGGCAAAGAACGAATTAACAGCCATATCATACGGATCTCTACTGATAATAGATATATCATCAATTGCCCAATAGTAAAAATCCTGAGCATAAGTAATCCTTATCCGAACACTATCCTGCCCTTCGACACCGGCTAGCGGGAAAAGTGCTGTGTTATTAGAAAGAGTGCTACCAGCCAAATCCGGATTTGCATTGATAACCGGACTACTCCAAGTCATACCTCCATCCGTACTAATCGAAATGGACGTATTCGCCCGACTACCTCCGGCATCGATTGGGGCATCTGTTGTTGGATTGAGTGTAGCAACCAACTGAGTCAACTGGATAGATAGCCCCTCCGTTACATCAGTAAAATCGAGCATAGGAGAAATCAGGCTGGCATTAAATCGCGGATAAGGCTGTACCGGATTATTAACACCCTCCGTGATGTAAAAATCTCCGTTGAGTATCATACACCCGTTATCAACGCTAGCGGAAGAAAGTGCAACACCATCTCCGGCGGTCAAAGCCTTTGAAATATCTCCATTGTGGCTCCACTTCCAATATTCTCCGCAACTACTCGTCCGCTCGTAAGTCAGTACTGTCTGTCCGTCGGCGCTAGTGATGATAAGGTTACCGCCTGCAAACTCATAGGTAGGATTCCCCAGCCCCAGTAGGGTTTTACCCCATGTATCAAGTGTTGCTTGGTCTATAGAGAGGTTGGCAAACCAAGCTGTCTGAACCCCATCTGCCATGTAGTCTGTCGTCCCATTCAAAGAAAAGGTGGCACCTGTGGCATTACTAACGATGATATTGCCATCTAATGAATAAGCCGCCTGAATCAAACTCTCCTCCCCGTTGACGATAACATGAGCCGAGTAATCAACAGGAGTAGAAAAAGCAATAGTCGCTTCCACACCCGATACTGCACTACCATTATTCATAATAGACGTCAGTGAATATTGCCCTATGGTAGAGCCTGTAAATTCACCACAAGTGCTGGTCTCTACATGCCAACCTTTCGGGCCATTGGCAAAATCTTCAAGCCAATAGGTAGTCTGTCCCATGGCTGTCCCTACAAAGAGCAGGGCAATTAAAACTGTTGTTAAATTACGCATAATCATTTTTTTGGTAAATAGATAGATAAGTTAAAACTGAAGGTGAAGTTGGGTTTGTCGGTGAACAGCAAAGGTATTTTATTTTTTCAAAAACAAATAATTATTATACCAAATTGTCAGATAAATGTCACCTCAGGCGTCAATTGTACTCCGAATTTATCAGAGACGGATAAAGCAATCGCTTTGGCGAGTTCTTCTATCTCCCTTCCCAATGCCTTTCCGTAATTGACGAGCACTAGCGCATGAGCAGCAGAAACGCCTACGTCCCCTCTTTGGTAACCTTTCCATCCACAAGACTCTATCAGCCAGGCGGCAGGAATTTTCACGCCATCCTTTTGAGGATAATGGGGCATGTCCGGAAAACTTGTTTTTAATGTATCAAATTGCTCAATGGAGATGACCGGATTTTTAAAAAAGCTGCCCGCATTGCCGATTTTTATCGGGTCGGGGAGTTTTTCCTTTCTGATTTCGACAATGATGTGATGAATATCCAAAGGGGTTGGATGGGTAATGTTTTTTTCGGCCAGTCGTTGCTGAATGAGTCCGTAATGAGTATGGACTTGATGCCCTTTTTTTGTGAGGCGATAAGCAACATTAATGATGGCGACTTTTCCTTTCAACTCATTCTTAAAAATGCTATCGCGATAACCAAAGCGGCATGCTTCTTTTTCCAGACGGTGTAATGCTCCTGTTTCCAGGTCGAAATAAATTAGCCATTCAAACAGGTCTTGTTGCTCAACGCCATAAGCCCCGATATTTTGGATAGGAGCTGCTCCGACCGTACCGGGAATAAGGGACAGGTTCTCCAATCCCCCATAGCCCTGTTCTAAAGACCAGACTACGAAGTCGTGCCATAGCTCTCCGCTGCCGGCTTCCACGATGACACTATCATCCATTTCATGAACAAGAAGCTTTCCCTTTATATTATTTTTAACAACAAAACGCTGTTGCTCCCCGACGAAAAGAATATTACTCCCTCCTCCCAAAATCAAATCGGGCAGGTCATTTTGTCCAATCAATTCCCGCCAATCATTAATGCTATTAACAACCGTAAATCGCGATGCCACAGCGGGAACGCCAAAGGTAGAAAAAGCCTTCAAATCGACATTTTTACTGATTTCCATACGAGATACCGTCAATGATTTGATTCATTTCCCTTTCGTCTTCTTTAGTCAAAAAAGAGATAATAATGTTCAGGGCAAAGCCCTTGTCTATGCGTGTATAATAATGCTGAGTAATGGTCATACCACCTACATCCAGATAACCTTCCATGAAGGCGAAAGGAGTTTTATCGATATTTTTTTGGATAATTTCGTCAGAAAAAACATACTCCATACCTGCTTTTTTCAGCAACTTCTGGGTTGCGGCGAGATACTGCTCCCCACGTTTGACATTTAGAAGTTGCGTGACATTTTCAGCTACAACCACAATTGACGGATTGAAATCGACGGTATCAGTCCCTATGGGGTACTTGAATGCAGTTAGCAGATAAGCATTTTTTACCGCCGCAGCGACGAGTTGTTTTTTCAATTGAGCATTGGTCTCACCAATGGCATCTATCCCAAGGTTCATCAATTGATTGGTTTCCTCCTGACTTTGCACCTGAAAACTATCCGGCACAGGAATCGTCAAATCAAAGTAATTATTGTGATAAGTACTATTCTGCACTTCCCCCAAATCAAAGGTATCAGGAAATTTTGGAGGGTCATTCTTACATGCAGTAAGCAGCACCAATATTGTTATACCGAGTAGTAGATTGTGGTATTTCATCTGTTTATTTTTTAATAAGCTGTTAAGTTATTTAGCTATTGAGCTCTTCAGCTTGACAGATCAAGAGCTCAAATAATTATTTAATCATGGACGTTTCATCTGTTTATTTTTTTATTAGCTGCCTGTTTCCCACAGGCTGCTAATTTCCTTCAATTTAGCTTAGTTTTATAAGCATACCCCGATCTTCCTTTTGCCAGAGCTCCAGACAGGCTCAGGGTATGCAAAGAATTACAACCGCTCTAAAATGCTTTTCAAATCAGCAGGAGAATAGTTAACGGACTTGAGCGTTTTATCGTCTCCCTTCCGGAAAACGAGGTAATGATCACCTGATTTTTTGATATAACTATCTACACCTTTTGTTTTTTTGTAATGAGCGACGGTGGCTTCTGCTTCCTCCATTGTCGCACAGCTTTTGCTCATATTGGAGCGCTGCACTTCGTCGAACAAATCGGCGAATTTCTCACCCAATCCAAATTCCAATACTGCGCCCGAGAGGACGTATTGCAAATCGCAAAGTGCATCTGCTATTTCTATCATGTCCTTATCTTCGATGGCTTGTCGCAATTCATCGAGTTCTTCAGCAAGCAATGAGATTCTCAACGCACACCTTTTCTCATCGGGGATGGTTGGCGTCTCCAAAACGGGATGTTGAAACGTACGATGAAACGCCGCCACCTGATTGAGTGGATCAATTTTTTTCATAATGTATTTTTTTTGCAAAGATAACTTTTTTTGACAGCAATCCAATTTCCACTTTCTAACCGCAATGCACCATTATAGACCGAAGTAG
>JALVDO010000503.1 GCA_027008975.1 Saprospiraceae bacterium
AAAATTCCAAAAACAACAGGCCAGTCATGCTGAATAATGGATTCAATCATCAACTTCCCCATACCCGGTATTCCGAATATCTGCTCAATCACCACCGAGCCGGAAATCGTCGCCGGCAGCAAAGATGCAAACAGCGTAATAATAGGGAAGAGCGAATTGCGGAAGGCGTGCTTCCAGACAATATCTTTTTGTGATACGCCTTTTGCTCGCGCCGTTCGGATATAATCCTGGTCCAGCACCTTTGCCATCGCACCCCTCATTTGCCTCAACACAAAAGCCAGCGCAGGATAAACAATACAAAAGATAGGCAATATCAAATGCGCCGCCCTTATGCGCACCATCGTCCAAAAAGACGCATCCACCGGTATAACACCCAAACCCATCGCCGGAAACCAATCCATGCCGAACTGCGGATTTGTAAAAAAGACAATCAACAAAATCGCAATCCAAAAATTGGGCAGCGAATGGAGCATAAACATCGTCAACGAGGTGAACTTATCCAATTTGGTTCCCTTTCGTACAGCCGTCCCGACACCAAGCGGAATGGCAATGATATAAACCAAAAAAATGGCAATTCCATTTATCAGCAAAGTCCACCTTAAGGCATCCATTATTTTACTCCCCACCGGTCTGCCATCGACTTTAGAGGCGCCCAAATCCCCTTTTATGACATTGGCAAGCCAATGATGGTACTGATTGTTCGTCCCGTGCCAACGAAAAGAGGGTATCCTGTTTTTGTAGATGGTAGCATTCTTTTTTATCCGGTTGTAAGCCGCTGTTAATCGTTCATAATGCTGAACCAGATCAGTAGGTGTATTATTCTCTATTTGCGCAAGCTGATATTCAATCACCTGATTTTCGGCATTGAGCAAAAGCTTCTTCAGGGCCGGATTGACAATTGATTTTTGTGTAGAAATAATGCTATCGGGCAATAGATTAAAACGATACCTAAAGTCTTTGATGGCGTGGTAATAGTCCTGAATTTGCACCCAATCACCATACTGTTGTATCAGTTGCCGGAGGGTATGGCGGTGAGTCTGCGGAATGATTTTGTAAAGGGTGTCGGGAAAAGCTGCCGCCGACAACTGAAAATAAAACAAAGGTTTATCCAAGCCCATATTCTCCGCCGTCTGCCGATACAGCAACTCGTATTCCACATCCGTCATGGCAATATCTTCGAGTTCCAAAGCATCCTCCACGGGATCACCCGGAGCACTTCTGCTCAAAAAGAACGTCAACACCGTAATCAACAACAGCGTCGGAATAAAAAGTAATATCCTTTTTAGAAAATATTTTACCATGATGAATGGCAAATATAGGGAATGAATGATAAAAGAACTGCATACCCGAATTTAAAAAAGAATGTAACTACTTACCACTCCACTACTTTGCAGGAAAAAGTTAGTCGGCTCGGCATGAAAGAGGCTGCGCCATCCATCACCCGCGTACGCATCAATGATGCGACAGGTCGAGAGAAATTCGACAAAAAATCCCCCCGAAAAGGAAAAAACAATCCGAAAAAATCGTAAATTTGTAAAAATCGTATTGCGAAAGTACAAATTGATGAAAAGAATACTGAAAGGAGATTCCAATTTCAAGGATATTATTTCAAATAACGGATATTTTGTCGATAAGACTCTGTTGATAAAAGAATTTGTCGACAACGGGGACAAAGTGGTCATACTACCCCGCCCCCGCCGCTTTGGTAAGACACTCAATTTGTCGATGATTGAGCACTTCTTTGATGTTCGTAAGCCGGATAGCGTGGGTTTGTTTTCGGAATATAAAATAAGTGAAGACAAGGCGTTTTGTGAGCAGCATCAGAACCGGTATCCGGTGATTAATACTACGTTGAAGAATGTAAAAGGGAGGAACTGGGAAGAATCTTTTGAAATAATTAAAAAGAAAATATCTGAACTGTATCAGCAACACGAATATCTTTTAGATTCTCCGAAATTAAACGAGGCAGAGCGGAAGCAATTTAAAATGATTTTTCATAGAGAAGGAAGCGAAGCTGATTATGGATTTGGTTTAAGCGATTTGAGCAGGTATCTATACAAGCACTTCGGACAAAAAACCATCATCCTCGTCGATGAATACGACGCCCCCATAATCGCAGGATACTCCAGTGGATACTACGACGAAGTCATTATGTTTATGCAGGGCTTCCTCGGCAATGCTTTTAAGGGAAATGACGCTTTGGAAAAAGGGCTGATAACCGGCATATTGCGCATAGCGCGCGAAAGCCTTTTTTCGGAATTTAACAACCCGGGGGTTTATACCATTACCAGTCGATACTTTTCCGAACATTTTGGTTTTACCGAACCGGAAACCATAATGGCATTGAATTACTTTGGCTTACAGGATAGTTTTGAAAAGGTAAAATACTGGTATGACGGTTATCAGTTTGGCGATACAAAACAGATATACAATCCTTGGTCTATCGTCAATTACATCGCTAATCACTCCGATGGATTTCGCCCCTATTGGGTCAATACCGGCTCCGATCCGCTGATAAAAAAACGCATTACCGAGCCCGGCGTTGATCAAACTTATGACGATCTGCAAAAACTCATTTCCGGCGAAGCACTGAAAAAAACCATAGATGAAAACTTCATCTTTTCCGACCTCGAAGGAAACAAAAGGCT
>JALVDO010000504.1 GCA_027008975.1 Saprospiraceae bacterium
ATACATGCCGGTCATGCCGCCATTCGCCGGATCGGCATCACTATCATTCGTATCATCTCCGTTGCCACTTGGGTCATCTACGGCTGTGAATTCATACGTACTGCCCTGTGGTGTCGTGAATGTTATTTTATAACTTCCCGGTGGTAAATCGCCAAACATATACATGCCGTCGGCTCCCGTGGTCAGGGTTGTGACGGTAGGAGTATAAGGCTGTCCATTACCCATGGTACCACTTATTATTGCGGTTGCTCCCTCGACAAAACCTTCTCCTGCATCTTGAATGCCATTACCGTTGGTATCTTCCCATACAATATCACCGATTTTACCCGGGATATAAGCTCCGGCATCTACATCCGGGTTATTTTGCCCATCAGTAAGTGTTATCGGTCCGGTGAAGCCGGTAGTTGGATCAGCATCGCTATCGTTGGCATCATCTCCTCCCTCATCAGGATGAGTAATAGTAAAATTAGCAGCATCGGGATTTGTCGCCGTGGTGAAATCAAAATGGACACAATAATCTCCAGGCATTAAACCCATGAATTTATAATATCCATTCGCATCTGTTGTCAAAGTTGCCAATTCTGTCGCTGCCGGTGTTCCGGTGCTACAATCGTACAATTTCACAGTAGCACCTTCTATTGGAGACTCTCCGGCATCCTGAACACCATTTCCGTTTGTATCTTCCCAGACGTAGTCACCAAGCATGGCGACAGACTTTTTGTAGTCTTCCACCTCTCCAATTGGAGTACTGCCATCAGGGTTAACGCCTGTTGCACTCAGTCCGCCATTTTCGCTCAAGCGGAAGCGAATGAATGCAGCATCGCCCGAGAATACGGCATCTGCCGGTACTGTAAAGCACAAATCAACGTCGGTTATGCCACCATTCGCTATCATAGCGCCACCTCCAGCAAAATCGCCTGTGCTCAACTCATCAGTAGCATCCATTACGCCATTGCCATCGAAATCTATCCATCCTTGCAATTTAGCCATTGCACCGGTATTATTCACAATCGTTGTTTTAACGCAAGCCTGCGTACCCGGGATGAGATTGGTAGTAAACATAATACCATTTTCATCATCATTACAGGTCATGCCCGCGGGTGCGGGTTCGGCACCTACTGCATTATCATCTCCTCCTGTCATCAATCCGGCCATAGCCTCGGGGGATCCATCAACCTCTGCGTCAACGCAACTTCCCATATATAATACGTCCTTCACTATGTGTTTTGGTCCACCTGAGGCATCCGTTGTTCCGTAGGAGTCAGGCAAATCCCCATAATCAGGAGCACAAGATTCGGGTAATTGCACGCCCATAATATTTTCTCCACAACTCGGCATAAATGAATAAGCTACCGTGACATCAGTCATCGTACCATCTGCCGGTACATGTATAGCAATTGTCGCAGGAGAAGGTGAAGTCATAGTATTGATATATCCGACACTATCTCCGACCATTACTTTGATAGAATCTCCCATTACGGTTGGAGGGGTATTGTACTCAACTGTTACAGACACATCACTCAGACTTTGTAATAAAACACCATCAAAATAACATGGGCCTGCTGAAGCAGAAATATTACCAATTGGGTCTGTCACGACCGGATAGGTCTGAGAGACAGAACATCCTCCCGGTAAAGTAACCGTCACTGTATAAGTAATATCCATTGTAGGATCACAGATTTCGGGTGAGGTCGATGTTGGGTCGTCTAGGAAAGTAGCAGGCGACCACAAAACGGTGGCAGCATCAAATGCGGGTGGCAGATTCAAATCCAAAATCGTACACCCCCTCTCACAGACCATTTTTGGACTGTAGGGACCAAATTCAAGAGGATCCGGTTGAAAAATATTCACCTGAAAATCATTTGTACAGGAACCTATTGTCGAACTCATGTTCATAACCACAGGTCCCGGATCGCCGGAACCACCAATCAGGCTAACGGTTGCCACATTTGCTGCTATTGAGATAGTTGCACTTCCAGCAGGAGTAAAACTAAAGTTGCTTGCGTCCATACCATCACAAACGGGGAAGGTCAAATCATCGCCCGGGCATAATGCTACATTATCGCCAAGATTAGCGAGGAAATCGGGCTTAATTTCATCGACACCCATTTCTTCGGAATCGCAACTACAAGCACTGTCATAGGTTTGTTTTACAATTAACGGACAGGCTTTGTCAACAGGTACTGTTATGCACCCAGTGATGGTCATTGTCTGACCAGCAGCCACTGTCATGGCGTTATCGGCAAAGCCAAGCTCTGTATCAAAGATTGGATCCAGTTCTCCATCAGCATTCTGATCTTCGTAGAATGCGACTCGATTATTTCCTGCATAATCAATATCTCCCGGATTCCATAATTCTATTTCGTAACAAACATCGACCATGCCTCCTACCGGACAACTATATGTCAATGTTTTATTCAAGGTCGTCAAAGGTCCAATAACGTTAAAGAATACCTCGTGATTGAGGTTGTTTTTCACCCAGGCTCCACATTGTGCAGGAGGTCCTGGCGTACAATTAACTGCCGGAACAAAACTCTTCACGTCCACGACAACCGATTTTGGACCACACTCTGCGTTCATATCAGGCGCCAAATCCATGCCAAAACTGAATTGCTGCCCGGGAGAAAGACTTGTTGCATCAAAACAAACCTCCAGCACAGAACCCGTTTGAGCTTCGGTCACATAAGCCGGAGTAAAGCCCGCTGGCTGGGTAAAACTCAAAGACCCCGGTGTATAGTCCAAATCAGCAGGGATATAAACACACACCTGTACACTGTCGGAAGTGGATTTATCCGAAATATTTACTGCCGAAATCGTCACAGGTTGTGCACCTACACCACAACTGATTCTGTCAATTGGAGAAATGACCAAAACGTTGGCAAAATCTGTAGGATTGGCACCGTTGATGATTAGTGGCGGAGTC
The DNA here is from genome assembly GCA_027008975.1 of Saprospiraceae bacterium. Classification (GTDB taxonomy): domain Bacteria; phylum Bacteroidota; class Bacteroidia; order Chitinophagales; family Saprospiraceae; genus JALVDO01. Next base: position 2,924 of record JALVDO010000504.1, read on the forward strand.
TGTACGAGTCCACTCTCTATTCGATTCGGACCACATGGATCCGACGCAGTTGTTTCTGTTAGAGCAATAGAACCGGATACAGCCTCGTCACAAACTGTAAGCACCTTGAATCTAAACGATACCTTATTGCTATCCAACGCAGCATTAACACCCGGCAATCCATTCATATCGATATAACTACTCCACAAGGCATCATCGGAATAGCCATAAGTATTTCCGTTGACAATATCCGGATCAGGAACCGATGTCCAAGCTCCAAAATTCCCTGACATATTGACACTACCTCCCGGGTAGGCCACTTCCCAAGAGCCCGGTACCGGCTCAAAGCCATTGGGCAATTCGAAAGAAGACAATAAATTAAACAATGTCAACACTTTTACGTTCTTCACCCTAATATGGAATGTCAATTCTTCACATATATCAAAATTGGAAGGATTACTAAACCATTCTGTCTGGATACCTGCTTCACCATAAGTATAGGCATAGCAGGTTTCTCCTCCGGAACAAGCTGGCACATTACCGGCAACGGCTGCCAGCGCAGCTGAATTAGGGCAACCGGCTGAAACGCCCACACAAATATTAGGCGGCAAATCGCCGGGATCAGGGCAATACAATAGTGTTGTACCGACATATATTGTAACACACTGATTCGGGTTCAGCATATTAGTAGGCAGTGTCAGTTGATATGTCTTTTCGCCTGCTTCATCTTTTATTAAGGTACTGGCAATAACCATCGTGCCGGCTGCGTCACTATAAGCGTCAACAAATGCCACGCTACTTGGGACTGTCACTGTTGCCGTCAGGTTGTTTTGCGTCGCCATGGGGTCTGCATTACAAAGTTCAAGGGGTTGGATTTCTACACTAACGCCCGGAGAATTGGCAACAATCAGATTAGATCCGAGATTGTTGGGATATACCCCGAGGTTTGGTGTACGATTATCGATAATCGTCAAGTCGATGGAGGTATCTCTCTTTTGTTGCAAGGTGTCCCCCAGAAAATGGGTGTACCAATTCCCGCTAACAGGATTATCGCTTGCATCCACCCACATATAAATTTCCGGATTGGAAGTTAGATTTGGGGTTCCACCGCTTGGATTCACATAAGTATAGGAATTCATTCTACACGGATCCTGTTCTCCAATTAAATACTGGTAATGCGTCCCAACCTTATAATCGACAATGGGCGCAACAGCCGGACAAACCATACAGATATCATAAGTCAGCACAACAGAGTCTTGAGAAAGCCCTTTACCGACGACGAAAGGTTTATTCCCTGACCCCTTAAAGTCAAAGACAATGCTTTCGTGATCTCCGGAGGACACCACACAGACATCCTGACCGGCAAGATTGGAACAGGTAGCATTGATGATGTCATCTCTCTGAATGGGAGTTGTCGTTCCGTCAATTCCGGTTAATTGCGCATTACCACAATACGCTCCAGGAGAGAAAACGGGTACCTCAGTGGTCGTTATTTCCATCAAAGGTCTATACTCCTCCGTGAACCAACCGTTGGGTACGGTCGCATCGAAAGAATAAACATGTCGGGCTGTACCTCCACAATTGTCGATATCCAATTCGGATTTCACGGTGATATCACCGGGACAAACCGTTTCAATCAGTGGACTTTGTCCGCAGGCCCCCTGACTATAGGCATAGCAGTACGAGACATAAGGATTAACAGCGTAAGTAGAAGTTGAATACTCCACTTCAATGACCTGTAACGGAACAATCGGGGTCGGGAAATTAGAAGGTAAAGTACCCTCCGCCTCCTGCTTAAGCCTTGCTGCCAGAGCGGGATTTTTTATGACCGGAACTTCCCATTTAAAATAGATGGTATCCATAGCCGACACCCCGTATTGGTCGAGGAAATCCTGCAAACAGTTGCCGGACATTTCTGAAGTACCATACCTACAATCAAAATAATCTTTGTTGTAAATGGTGAAACCAAAGTACTTATTATCTCTACCATCATAACTATCATACAATAAGCAAGTTCCTGTATCACCAGAACCATTGCTAATACCATATTTTGTAGACTGGTGTTCATCTCCAAGCATGGGGGCATCTCCCCAGTAATTGACGATTGGTCTGCGGCCGTAATTGGTATTACTACCATCAGACACACAGGAAGCTATGGTGGTAAAGTCAATAGGAATCTTTGTTGTTGTTCCGTTTTTGATTAAACTCATTTCTATAAGTCGGGAATGTTTGGCATCCATTTGGAGCTCCGTCAGGTTAAGGCTGAGCTCCCAGGCGCCACCGCCTTGTGACCATTTTCCCCAAGACCACCAGGCGGCATCTTTAAAGAAATCCATATTGTGGATGACCCATTTTTCTTCACCCATAATGGTATCTCCCGGCATTACTCTGGTCAAATCCCCGGGGTTATTCGCCAAAATGGTAGCTCTATCTACCTTAGTGGCGAGCGTTTTGTCCGTATAGCCTAAATTTTTTCTGGTAAAAGAGCGATCGGTTTGCTCAAACATACACTCGCAGTTAGGTCCCTGAGGATCACCGGAGAATAGTTCCTGCCTACAGGCTTTCACAATCTGACAGCCACCTGCACAATCACCACATTCTTCGATAACTTTAAATGTACCGGACCAGTATTTCCTCGGAGAACATATAATGGAGTCAACGGCTACTGTCAATTTGTAGCACAATTGAACATTGGAAGCTGCACTTCCCACGTTCATCCTGATAACCTTCGTTCCCGGATCTACCTGTGTAACCACTACATTGGCATCGGCCACGGGTGCGTATCCTCCCCCGTTATCAAACATCGCAGTACCGGGTTCAAAATCAATATCGTATGCGACCAAAGGCTCGGCTGTAAAGGTCAGCTCCATATAAGTAGTTGGAGCACTGGCACAGGGCGTCACGTTATTTGCATCAAAAGTATAACAGTATTCTACCTCCCGAGTCTTCTTACCATGAGGTGCCTGTCCATAATATCCAAACTCGTACATAGGGGTATTGCCGACCACGTTGGTGGGGTCATCCAATAGGTTGGTATGATCAGCGGTAGGAGAATACTTAATATTTCCACCTGCAATGTTGGGGAATTGCTTAAAATCGTTCCCACAGTTAATCTTGCCTTCGATATAAAATTGTGAGAAATCACAATCAACAGTAGCACAAGCACCTGCTGCCCCTGCATTACACTCCATCTCCAGCATTACGGTAACCGTAACAGACTCACCACCCGGTAAATCGTCGAAGGCGCCATCACCATCAAAGTCCGTCAAGCCTCCTGCATCGGGATCAGCTGCGAATCCGGAAAAATCAATCAAAATATCCGGACCATCCCAAACGTAAAATGCAGGGTCGAGGGATACTCCACCCACCAATACGTCTGCAATTCCCAAATTGGACTTTTCACAGGTGTTAAAGCCCACTTTGAGATCAGTAATCATGGTTTGATTATTCGCAGGATTGGGATTATCAATAACCAAATCCAGTTGCCCCGGTGCACCGCAAATAGCTGGTCCGTTTGCAATAGAAACCGTTGCCGTTGGTAAAACAGCGGTTGTCGGCTGGATTTTAACGTAAGAACTTTGGAAGCTCAAGTCACACACTTCCCCGTTACATCCAAACTTGGATTGATACAAAATAGGATAACTTGAAACATCAGGACAATCATCTGCCTGATAACACACCTCTATATTTACTCTTTCGTCCGTATCAAATCTATCATCAGCGGGATTGGGGTTACTGTTCATGGGGAAGTAAACACCGTCAATAGTCGCTGTAGTGGTCGAGTCCGCAGGATCATACACAAAGGGCAAAGCCATTCCGTTTGCTGTCAGACTGGAGACGTACAAATTGGCTGACTGCGGCAGTCCTTTAATAGAGAATTCAAAATCGGTGGCTGATGCCTGCAATCCGTCCTGAGAGATTTGGAAAGTTTGGCAAAAAGGTGTTGCCAGTGTCGTAATAATGGCTTCGGCCGGAGCCGGTGGTCGCACATTGAGAATCGGACTCTTCAGAGAGGAATTATACTCTTCTCCAATTGTACAGGAGCCAGTACAATTGTGGACGGCTCCGGTTGTATCCTGCCAAACAGCGGTGTAATCTATCGTGATTTTATAAGACAAATCCAAATCCAAATTACAATCCGGCACGATTCCTATATTAGCTACCATCACTTCAGTCGGAGAGGTCACTCCTGTCAAAGTAAAGGAAGGATTATTAGGAGAGGGATCCGTATTACCAATGGAGGTAGCGCCACCGTAAAACGTCTCTTCAAAACCGGCATAGATCATACCCGTCTGCATGTGCAAAGTCACATCAAAGCCCAACATCTCTCCGGGCGTGTCTGTGAAAAACAAAAGAGACAGGGTATCCGGTGCGCCACACTGACTGGCTAAATCCGGTTGTGGAAATCCTACAACACCCCTCAAATCTACAATCTGCACAATTGGACAGGGCTCATCACCTAACCCACCGGCTGATTTTTCATCGTCAGTTCCCCCCTTTGTGTCGCTTACTCCACTTTCGACGACCTCCGGTTGTTTTCTCGAAAGCACGTAGTCCAATACCTCTTCTCGGGTTCCATCAATTTTCCCTTTTTTGGGTCCGCCTTCTGCAGCCGTCCACAAAGAAAAGTGGTTGATGTCCGTCAGGGTAATAACATTGGAATAAGGATTAACAATGCTATTGTGATGTGCTGTCCAGGTCTTTCCATCATCCTCGGAGGAATAAAGGATTAGATTTTCCTCATCTAACCCATTTAGTTCACTATCCTTATAATGAAAACTGAGTACAGCATTCAGGTTAGAATTGACCTGAGGATGGATGCCCACAACCCTGCTAATACTGGGCTGGCTGCCAATAGAAACTGCTTCTTTGGAAAGTTGCAACTCCGTTTCTCCTAAGCTTTCAGGAGCAGAAATTTCCACCCCGAAGTCATTCGATGTAAAAATTTCATCATTGTTGAAAAAGTTGATTTCAACATTTTTAGAAAGGTTATCCCGTTGAAATGAACTGTTTTGTCGAACTGCAAAATAAACCATTGCAGCAAGTACCAAACTAGCAAGAAATACTTTTTTGAAAGAAGATAAAGGTCGTCTCATGAAATTACAATTTGTTAAAACTAATTAATACACATATCGCAAGGGTAAAAACACCCCATTCCAAGCCTATGCGACTCAGGTCATCGAACCCAACGGCTCGAATATTTTCTTATTATTTAAGGAGGAACCAACGTTTAATAACACAGAACGCCTAAAGAACAAAATTTAGAGCATCCCGTGCAAAAACACCTTGAAGGAATTAAAAGACTATATTCCAAGCGCAAAGGTAGAAAAGGGGGCTGAAGTTTAAAAGGACAAAAAACAGATTTAGGATACAGTTGAAATTAGATACTGTTTAGCAAATAAAACACATAATTAATTATTAACCAATTAAATAAACAAAACAAAAAAAACAAAAATATCTAATTTGGGGTAAAATTAGAAAAGGTTTGCAAATGCGATCTCCGAGTTGACGGCAGGAAAATCGGGGAGATTGAGAGATGGGGAGATGGGGAGATTGGGAGATGGGGAGACGGGGAGATTGGGAGACTGAGAGATGGGGAGACTGAGGGACTGAGGGACTGAGGGACTGAGGGACTGAAGGGAGGGATGTTTGAAAATTTCAGGTTTCCGATCCCCGAGCCCGTCTGCCACCGGCAACGCCAGGCTGAACGTAGTTTACGGAGAGAAGATAGGGGAGCGGGTTGAATAATTGAATGAGAGATTAAGCGATTGGGAGATTGGGTTGAAAATGGTGTCTTGTGCTGATAACGCAGTTCGTCAGCACAAGGCACCATCTCTTGATTTAGCTTTTAGTAATTCTTCAAAACACATTCAGATTCGGAATTTGCACGGCAATCACAGGGCTGAATCGTCGAGAGACAGGCTATTGAGAAAAGCTTTAATAGACAGGATGTCTTCGTTAGAGAGTTCGGTATTTAATTGGGCTTTCGCCATAATGCTAATGGCCTCTTCCAGCGTCTCAACACTTCCATCATGAAAATAGGGAGCGGTATGCACGACGTTGCGGAGGGAAGGAACTTTGAAGGTATTTTCATCGGCAGGCGCATTGGAAATTTCGGCTATTCCTCTATCGGGGTTGGGGTGCCCGGTATAATCGTCGTAATTTCCGACCTGCCCAAATCGCTGCGGCATTAATCCTCCAACGGTAGAGCCGCTATGACAGGGTGCACAATTCAAATCGAGAAAAAGTCGAAGTCCTTTTTTCTCCTTGGGCGTAAGTGCGTCCAAATTGCCGGCTGTGTAGTCATCAAAACGGGAATTCGTGACTAAAGTACGCTCGAAGGCACCAATCGCATGGGTAATGTTAGCAAACGAGAGTGCTTCCATTTCATCGGGATATGCCTTATTGAATTTTTCTATGTATTCGGGCATTGCCTTTAGGCGAGCGACGACTGACTCTTCACTAGGCATTGCCATTTCATTGGGGTTTAAGATCGGGAAGGCTGCCTGTTCTTCGACTGTTTTGGCCCTTCCATCCCAGAATTGGGCGTAATGGAAGGCTGCGTCAAAGACCGTCGGTGTATTCCGAACGCCGATAGTATTGTTGCGAGACCCCTTGGAGAATTGCTCGTTATCTACTCCGTAATTATCCAAATTGTGGCAGGTATTACAGCTTTGATTTTCGTTTAAGGACAGCTTCTTTTCGTAAAAAAGGGTTTTTCCCAACTCAATTTGTGCTTTAGTAGCCCCTGTTTCTTCCAATAACTGTTCTTTACTTTGCGGGAAGAGATAAGTGGTTGCCTTTTCCCACAAATCCTGTTCCTGATTTTGTGACCAGACTGTTTTGGCATAGGTGTTGTTTTCTATGTGCCTACAGGCAATAAAATAGGTTAATGTAAAAAAAACGGTTATTGGTATTGCTAATCTTAATTTCATATTTAATGTTGTTTTGATGGTAGGTACTTATAAGGTAGTCGCTTAAAAAAATAGA
>JALVDO010000505.1 GCA_027008975.1 Saprospiraceae bacterium
ACGCCATCTACGCAGTGATTGACGGGGCTGGACTCACCATAACCGATAGCAATTATCCGTTCCGCGTCAATTCCTTTTTTTACGAGCCACACTTTGATGGCATTTGCCCTGCGTTGGGATAGTTTCAAATTTGCCTCCTTCGTGCCAACAGCATCAGTATGGGAGCCGATTTCAATACTAATGGCAGGGTTTTCCTGCAATAGTGTCAAGAGTTTTCGCAATTCAGGGATGGCGGACTTCCGAACGCTGGCTCGCCCACTGTCGTAATATACATCCAGTAGAAAGTGGACTTCCTCTCTGGCTCCTTTCTCCGTAGATTGGCTGATTTCAAATACATTGCTTATTTTTTCATTCAACTGGATTTTTTCGGATTCAAAAAACTGTTCGTCATATAACACCTCAAGGTCGTAATTTTGCAGGGCTCCTTCTTCGACACAATAGGTGTCCTCAATAGGGAGTTGGTTGCCATGCCATTCAACTGCTCCTGTATAGCAACAGCCGGGGGTGAGCCTTACCTCAAAGCGACCGGCTTCGTCGGTGTGAAATGAGTAGTTGCTCTCGCAGGAAGATTGGATAGACACAATAGCACCCACGATGGGTTGGGCGGTCTTTCTATCCCTCACTATTCCTTTTAGTATCGAGTGATTTGGTGTGAGGGAGATGCGAATGGTATCTTTATCCAGCAGTTCGGATTCGCATAAATCAATTGTTTTATACTCAAAATTTGGGCTATTTAAGGCTATTTTACAACAACCGGAAATGTCTCTTTTGTGGAATGAATTCGAGATTTCGATGGAGGTCGAGTCACAAAGGTTGAGGCAAGTGATTGGCTCTCGGATTGGCTGTTCTGATACTGCATTTACAAGTAAAAAAAGCTGGTCTTGTGGTACGTCCAGTCGCCGGAAAAAGTAAATGTCATCTGCTCCCTTCCCTGAATCCCTATTGGAAGAGAAAAAACCATAGTCGAAATTTTCCGAAAAGGAAATAGCAAAATCATCGAAAGCCGAATTGATGATGGCGCCACAATTTTCGACTTTTTCCCATTCGCCATTGCTATTCTGCTTTGATTTGAAGATATCTTGTCCTCCCAGTCCAACATGGCCATCAGATGCGAAAAAGAGGTATCCGTCCTTTCTAAAATAAGGGTATAGCTCGTCTCCTTCGGTATTGATTTCGGGGCCGAGGTTAATGGGCTTGCTCCATTCGTTGTTTTCATAGTTGGAGACGTAAATATCGACGCCGCCAAAGCCTCCCGGCATATTGGAGGCAAAAAACAATTGTGTGCCGGAAGGGCTCAATGCCGGATGTGCATAAGAATATTCTTTTTGGACGAAAGAAAGCTTTTTGGGCTTGCTCCAAACGCCTGATTTGAGATGTCGGGCAGTGAGGATTTCCAGCTTGTAAATGTTTTTTACTTCGGCGCTTTTCTGATTGCGGGTAAAAAAAATGGTCGCTCCTTTTCTGTCAAAAGAGGCAACGGCCTCATTGGAAAGCAGGGTGTTTAGGGAAGGGGCGAATTCTTCTTCTTTACCAAGCCGGAGCCCTGAGGTGTCGCTAAAATAAAAAGGTGCATAATAAAGGTCAAAAGACCGTTGCCCGTGGTTTTTATCGGGGCGGACAGCGGCGTAGACGATTCCATTCTGATAAAAAGTGGCTCCCAATTCGGGTAGGGAGGTGTTGATAGGGAGGCTGTCAATCGTCAAACGATTGGTGTTTTTAGTCAGGAGGGATTCGTAGTATTGGCATGCACTGGATAGTTGCTCTTTTCGAGAGTCGTAGGGTTTTAATTTAAGAAACAGGTCGAAGTTTACCTGAGCTTTATCGCATTCGCCTGCTCGTAAATACAATAGCCCGCTATTAAGGAAATCGACTGCCCGTGCTTCCGGCAATTGGGTGATGATATCGTACCAGATCCGGGCATTTCCATAATCTTTCTTTTTAAGGTAGGCTTCTGCCAGACCAATTTTTGCACGTGGGTTTTCAGTCTTTTGAATAATGCGATGATAGGTTTCGATGGCTTTGTCGTAATTCAAAACTTCCATATACTGCTGTGCCTTTCGCATTTTTTTTGATTGAGAAAATGCAAAAAGGGGTGTCATAAGCAGTAAAAACAATGCAATATTCTTCATGATGTTTACGTCCCTCTTTCTCATAGCGTTTACTTTTATTACCTCCAAAAAGGAGTTTAATTGTATGTAGTTATCCTCTTCCCGCAGAAGAGCGACTAAGCGAGGGTACATTAGATAAAAATGTCCAAGACGATTAGACTGCTAAAAATAAGGCTCGCCAATCCATTTGTTGTGAAAAACGCCAAATTTACCTTACTCAGGTCTGTTGGCTTGATGAGGGTATGCTGATAAACTAATAGGGAAATGAAAATTCCCGCCGCAAGCCACTGCATCCATCCAAAGACAGCATAAGTCTCTCCTTGCAAATGTACGGAAAAAAGAATAAAGATGGAAGATAACAGGTGTAAAAAAGAGGACAGATTCAGTGCTTTTTTTGTCCCCAGCAGGACTGGAACCGACTTTAAATGGTTTTTTTTATCAAAATCCTGATCCTGAATGGCATAAATTATATCAAATCCTGCGACCCAAAACATAACGCCAAAAGCGTACAATATCGGAATGGAATCAAAGCCTCCA
>JALVDO010000506.1 GCA_027008975.1 Saprospiraceae bacterium
AGTATTTAGTATTCAAATTGGAACAGGAACGGTGCTCGAAGGGGATTTAACAGTGGTAGATTGGGGGATTGATTCCTATTATATCAAAGTAGATATGGATCCAAACGGTGGAACAGATTATATAAACATGGGCGTTAATCAGCTACTTTCTGTGCCTTACGCTCTTTATGCCCAAAAATCCGGTACTGGAGGAGGGGGCGATGCCGATGCCGACCCTACTAATGAAATTCAAGTTCTCTCACTAAACGGGACGCAAATCAGCCTTTCCAACGGCGGGGGCACCATCAACCTGCCGACGGGCACAACGGATACCGACGATCAAACACTATCCTTAAACGGAACAATCCTCTCCATTGACGACGGTAATTCTGTTGATTTGGCAAGCCTTCCCGATGCCGTGAATGATGCCGATGCAGATCCCAATAATGAAATTCAAACCATCACGCTAAACGGGACGCAAATCAGCCTTTCCAACGGTGGAGGCACCATCAGCCTACCGACGGGCACAACGGATACCGACGATCAAACACTTTCTTTAAACGGAACAACCTTATCTATCGACGACGGTAATTCTGTTGATTTGGCAAGCCTGCAAGATGGCGTGGATGATGCAGATGCAGATCCCAATAACGAAATTCAGACCATCACGCTGAACGGGACTCAAATCAGCCTTTCCAACGGTGGAGGCACCATCAACCTGCCGACGGGCACGACGGATACCGATGATCAAACACTTTCTTTAAACGGAACAACCTTATCCATCGACGACGGTAATTCTGTTGATTTGGCAAGTCTGCAAGACGGTGTGAATGATGCAGATGCAGATCCCAATAACGAAATTCAGACCATTACACTGAATGGGACTCAAATCAGCCTTTCCAATGGTGGGGGAACTATCGACTTGCCCGAGAACACACCAGATACCGATGATCAAACACTTTCTTTAAACGGAACAACCTTATCCATCGACGACGGTAATTCTGTTGATTTGGCAAGCCTACCCGATGCAGTAAATGATGCCGATGCAGACCCTACCAATGAAATCCAATTATTAAGTAAAGCAGGTTCGACCGTATCCCTGAGTAACGGCGGAGGATCATTCGTTGACGAGGTAAATGATGCCGACAATGACCCCAATAATGAAATTCAAACGATTGCAATCAATGGTAATGAAATAACATTGTCCAATGGAGGAGGAAATATAAATTTGCCGCCTCCAACTATTGATACCGATGACCAAACATTATCATTGAATGGGACTACATTGTCCATTGAGTCGGGAAACACCGTTGAACTTTCGAGCCTACAAGATGGGGTCACCGATGCTGATGCAGACCCTTCGAATGAACTTCAGGCATTGAGCTTAACAAATAATGAACTTAGTATTTCAGGAGGAAATGCAGTTGATTTGACAAGTATTGCAAGCCCGTGGATTCCCACAGGTGATGGAATATCCTATGTAACAGGCATCACTAATACGGGATTAATTCAGGCGACTGAGGTAAAATCAGTTGGATTAGATAAATTTTCGAGTTTTAATTCCGATAGAATAACAGTCAAAAATACATTTGCAAACGTGACATCTACCTTGGAGAGTCATCAGTTGGAATTTTTAACAGGATTAAATTCCACGTATTTGCAAGCGGCATCCCTATCCATGTCCGGAGCCGAAAATTCTGTACTAACAGATCATGACTTAAATTTCATTAATACTTCGGGCAATAGTTCAACTTTAAACGCTATGGGGATAGCTGGTGAGGATTTGATAAATGATGCAGGGTTCTCTTTAGATGCAACAAGCGGACTAAATCTTCACGGGTACGGTATGACTATGGAGTGGGGCTACTATGGAATGGCGTATGTCGATGATTGGAACAATTCCCGTACCTATCTTTATCCGGGGCAAATCTCATTTGGTGATCCTTTCTTGGGCGATCTGCACACAGCAACGATGACCAATTCGCACCTTACTTTTTGGGGGACAGATGTACATTGCAATTTGAATGAAAATCAATTATACTTTTATGGTCCCTCCTCACAATTTAGGTTAAAATTAGAATCTACGGATCGGGGTGAGATTCATTTGTACAACCCCAACGTTAAGGAAACAGCCATTCTAAGTTCTGATGAAGATGCGAATACCGGATATTTGAAGTTGAAGAGCGATAACGGCAATACGACCATCTCTTTATCGCACTTAGACAACTACGCTGCTAATGGGTATATAGCCGCCAAGTCAGGCGGTTTAGAAAAGGCTGTACTCTACGCTGGTTCTACCGGTACCGGACGATTGCGATTACGAGGAACAAATTCGACGACGAATGTATTACTTACAGCCCCAAGCTACAATAGCAACAATGGTTATATGGCGGTATATGACTGGCAGGATAATCTACAGGCGGGCATATATGTTAACTCAAGCGGAGATGGTGTTATATTTGGAGATATTAAAAATTTCCGAATGGATCATCCACGCAAACCCGGGAAAGAAATATGGTACGCCAGCTTGGAGGGGCCGGAGGCAGGTGCTTACGAAAGAGGGACGGCTACACTTGAAAACGGAGAATTATTTGTAAAATTTTCAGAACATTTTGGATTGGTGGGCAATTATGAGACCATGACGGTATCCCTTACGCCACTCTCCGCAGATACTTACGGCTTGGCTGTAGTTGAAAAAACAGCAACAGGTTTTAAAGTTAAAGAATTAGCGGGTGGCACCGGCAACTTTTCATTTGACTGGGAAGTAAAATGTGTCCGAAAAGGCTATGAACATTATAAAGTTATTCGGGACAAGGGGGAAGAAGACCCTGTGAGTGAGGATAAAAAACAATAATTTGGATAAGTGATTATTGATTATTTATGGCAAAAGCACCTCTTGTATTATTACGAGAGGTGCTTTTTTAATTGTTGTGAAGAGTTCTTTAATAGTATCCATTTATTAGTAATATGAAAAGTTGTTCGTCAACAAAAAAGGACATTGCCATACCAAATTTGTATAGCACAGTTTAATGAGTACTCCCCTCCGGTACTCATATTTTCAATAGTGCCTTATTTATAAGTAAGTGTTCAAATTAAATCACCTATAAACTTGCACTATCTTTTAGCCTAACTCTGCGTTGCAAAAATCCTTACGTAGCTTTGGCTATGCGCGGTTTTTGCGCCTTGATTTAGGCTAAAATCTAACGCAATTTTATGATGACCTAATTTTGACCACTTACTTATTGAATTAGCCCACAGCCTAATGAACCAAAATTTTCGATTCAAACAACCGGAGTAATACCGGTAAATATTGTCGAAAATCAGTATTGTGCAGAGCCACGTCTTCCCTGACTCCATCATGTATTAATTCGAGCCGGGCCAACGATTCTTCTATTGATTGCATCCCAAAAACGCTCTCTATCCTTTTTTTGAGAAATTCAGGAAAAACAGACGAAGTCATCTGGTTTTTTTGACCTCTACCAACTATTTTTTTCAGCAATTGGGCTACTAAGATGTATCCAATCATGATCGGGTTGAAGAAGAACTTAGAAACTCTGATGTCATGAATATGAATAGCCTGTACCGAATCAAATGGAATGGAGGTGTTTTTTAAGGAAATAATACGTTTGTTAAAATCGAAAACAAAAGGGTCTGTGCTTAATGAAGCCGATTGGCTAAGATTAGCAGCAGGCGCCGTCCACTGCGAGCAAATATCCTTACAGGCAATATAGGCCAATCTGGAACGGGCTGTTTTTGTCCGGTCATTTTCGTTGGGATAATAGCCATATTGATTTCGCAATCCGGAATTAAGTTTTGATGGCTTTACACCTTCGGAAATTTCAAAGCGTTCCTTAATTTGGTCAAAAAAATCATTCAAGTCCTCAGGTGAAATAAGCTGATTGAATGCAGGGGTCAAAATAATGCGTCCCCCTTCCAAATCAAGTATTTTGCCGCCCAATGAAATACCTCGCAATTGAGAATAGGGGATGGTAAGGGAAGAACTGCCCGGCATCAGCGGTTCTCGTAACGACTTGATGATTTTTGCAATAAAACCCAACCCGACTTTATTCTTGCTATCCGTAGGAGAAACAGCCAGTCCTTCCATCATTGATTGTAAGTAGGCGCCCATTCCCTGTTTATATTTCACTACGCCCTTTACTTGCATAAAGTCATGGTATAAAATCAAATAACCTTGCTGGAGCATCGTTTTGCTATCCTTTTTCGATTGGTTTGCATTATTGTTTCTATGGTTGGGAAATCGATTGAGCACATTTTTAATAAATCCAAAATAATCGCTCCCCAGAGCAACCTCCAGCCCTCCTTTTTCGGCCATTCCCGTCGGGATGGCCACCGAGCCATTTTTTAGAATTTGTTGTAATATTTTGTTACGGCTGTCAGTTGGGGCAATGCCCTTGCACTCTTTCCTCACCAGGTTTTTTTTCAATTCACCGGAAAATCCCTCTTTTTCGATGAATGATTTTTTCATCAGGTCTTTCATCAAAACTGCAGGTGCGTAAGCCGGATCAATCAATAACAGTTTCTGACAATATTTGCCTGCCAATTCTTCTTCACCGGATTGATAATAACTATTCATAAGAAAGGTGAGCAATTCCATGTTGTACGGATCTCCAAAACCACGCAACATGAATTCAGCCTCCTTTCTTGCTTTTTCGATTTGGCCGATTTCATTGTAAAAATAAATCTGATCTATTCGGGGAATGGTAGGAGCATATCCCTGGTTTTTTTCCTGCGCTTCAAGCAGACCGGTTAACATTTCATTTCTTTTATTTCCCGGGAAGGCATTTAGAATTTTGCGAACCGGTATTGAGCGAACCTGCTTCCTTCTCCTAAATCTTTTTGTATAATACCGGTAGATTAAATAAACCAGACCTCCCCAAACCAAAACTTTCACTATCCAACTCATTCGGTAGAGAACAAAAACACATGCCAACAAAAAGATAATACCGAGGCATCCCCACGCTTCGGCACCGGGATGTTTATCCGTACTATCCAGCATTCTGTTTAGAGATAACCTCCACGATTTGCCGACGAGCCGTTCCAGTTTTTTCCACTCTTTCATAGCTTGCTGTTCGCTCATCACCTTTTGTGCTTGCCGTCCCGGTTCCAATTCAGACAGGATTTCTTCAAAGTTCTGGTAGCGGTCGGCAGGTTTTTTTCCCAAACATTTAATAATCATCAGGCTTAATTCGAGCGGAATGCCGGGGTTGACCTGATGTGGAGGCACAGGTTTTTTAATCAGTACTTCCCGATACAAATCTTTGATCTCTTTTGCCTCAAAGGGAAGGTTGTTGGTACACCATTTATACAATGTAACACCAAATGCCCAAATATCGGCTTGGGTACTTATCCGCCCTGTCAATTGTTCCGGTGACATAAAGGCATAACTACCTTCGATAGATTTATAAAGTGGATTATAGGTGATTTTGGAGGCTGAACCAAAGTCCAGAATTTTCACTTCACCGCTTGTGGACAGCATCACATTGGATGGTTTAATGTCTCTGTGGACGAGCCCGGTTTTATGGGCATAATCAAGTCCGGCGGCGAATTGGGAAACGATTTGCAGGAGTTGTTTTTTTGAAAAGGATTCAATGTTATTGGCTGTTAGAATACTACCTTTCACATATTCAAGAATGACGTAAAATCGGTTGCCAAATTGCCCTCGTCCGAGCTCGTTGACGATATTGGGGTGTTCCAGTTGGCGTAAGATATTGTACTCCTGCAAGTCGTCTGCTCGTACAAAATCATAAAACAGTTTCATTACCTGTTCCTGTTCGTTTTTCACCACCAGCCATGCTTCGCCATAAGAACCGGCACCCAGTTTTTTTTCTAAAACAAAACCGTCAATTTGTATTCCTTTAGTTATGACTGTCATACGGATAAGGTTTTTATGTTAAACTCAACGGTATCAACCCGCAGTAAACCATCTTCTTCAACCTGCATTTGCTGAAGAACAGGTCGCTCCTGAAAAAAAGTGCCGTTGCTGCTCAAGAGGTCTTTGATATATGCTTTTCCATCTTCTATGAAGATTTGAGCATGTTTACGGGATACGTATTCATCCAGGATTACGATATCGCAATCGGGGCTTCTGCCGATGGTGGCTTCTTTTTCGACACGGAAAATATTTTCGCCGTTTTGCACTCTTCGGTCGGTGCTGCTCAGCTCAATGGCAAATACTTTTCCTTTTGTCCCTTCGGCTATTTTCTGAGTAGGCCGTTTTTTAGTAGCCTTCAAATTAAGCTCAGAACCAATTTTTTGTTTTGGTCTCTTTTTGGTTACTTCCATTTGGGTCGCCCTCACTCCATCCCTGAACAAAGCGATGACATGGGTGTCCGTTTCCAAATCGTTTATCAGGGAAAGGAGATTTGCTCTTAGTTTATTGACCAGCCGTGCCTCTTCTTCTGCACTTAACAAACCTGTGAGCGACTGTTGCCGGAGGTGTCGCTCTTGTGCCTGTAATTGCAGCGCCTGATTATAAAGTTCTCCTTCCACGCACTCCAGCTTTTCAGTGATACTGTTCAAAGTATCTTCCATTTTGTCTTTAGCCACCTGAGTACGGAGATAGGTGGTGAAATGGTCGAGGGTAGTCATGTCTTAATGTTTTAAAAAAATTAAAAAGCTTCTGAAAATACTTATTCCAAAAGACATTTGAGTTCCCTCGACATCTGTTCGGCGAGGGAACTCAATATTAAACTTATTTTCGGTTCTGGAAAATTCAGGGTTTTGAACGCCATACTTAACCAGGCGTTTTTTTAATATGGCAATAGTCCGGGTTTGTTGGTTTTCCTTACCTTCGATGGTTCGTTGCTTTTCCTGAATGACCTGCCGAGCTTCTTCCAACTGCTGTTTTTTGGTGAGGGTGCAGTTGGTTAGGGAAAAAAGGAGGAATAGGAGAGCGATACGCGAATTGTTCATTGATTATTGGTTTTTTGAGGTAATTCTTCCGGGACATGCGGATTATTCATATATGGCCACATATAACAATTTCCTGCCATATCCATTATTTTAACAACCTGTTGAAAGGCAATCATAGTAATTTGGAAGCTTTTTTGGGCATCTGCACTTTTGTGGTAAACAGTACTAATCCTGGCCCAATGTGCTGCAGATCCCATTTTTTTACTGATTTTATTCATGGAATCATAAACCCAGGAAGCTTCAGAAAAAATGATCTTATTTGGATTCTTATCACCACCATTGCTAGGTTTTTTTAAATGGTTGATAATATTATGAACTTCTCCTAATATTTCTTTTAACATCCTGACATTATCATTGGGGGCAGATGCATAAGCTCCTGTGACTCCAAACTGGGTCTTGTCCCTTTCTGCAAACCGAAGAGACTCTGTTATATGGTTTTCCAGCATGTCCAATTCGGAAGGCGAAAAGCAGTCAAATTGATCATAGCTTTTGGAGGCGGTTCTTGAGACATTAGTACATTTTGTCAGGAATAACCCTGTAAATATTAACATGAATAACGAAATAGAAAGTGATTTTTTCATAACTTATAATGTTTTATATTAATAAATTAAATAATTTAATGATTTTCTCTTCAAATTGTCTGACTTTTTCAGATTGTCGGTTCTTTTCAAGATCTTTCACCGCTTTGGCAAAACAGGCGTTTCTTCCCATCCCGTTTCTTACCATATTTCACACCTTAACTCTAAAATTACCCTACCGCACCACCAGTTCAATCTTCCCCTCCAGCACCTTCCCATCCTTCACTGTAATCCACTCTTCCGCCGGAGAGTACGTAAAAAAACTATCACCAAGTTTGCCTTTAAAGTCTGCAGTGAGTCGATATTTGCCGTTGAGGAGGTTTTTGAAAGTGAAGATGCCACTTTTGCCCTCAATGGTGTATTCATTGTAATATTCTCCATCGTCACTTTCGATTATGACGATTAAGGGAGAAGGTTCACTTGTTGTGTTTCTGACGGTTCCGGAGACATTTGTAAGGGTTGGACTTTCATAGGTAGCTGTTTTTATATGGAGCCTAGCAGTAACGGCTTTTGATTCAGTTGGTTTGGGGGAATTGGAATTGTGTTTTTTTGCTTTTGGTGAAGAAGCATTGTTTTGCTTTTTTTCTTTTGTCGGTAATTGGAGAATGGTATTCCAAGTTTTCTTCCAGTCGTTATACGATGCGATGTATGAGCCTATCTTGCCATCATTATTTATCCTGTACACTTCGCCCTGTCCGTTTCTTCTGTCGTAGAACAATACATGTCCATTGTTCCCGACTTTATATGGATAAATGATATCCCAAGATTTTCGCCAGGCGTTGTATGAAGCAACCATTGCGTTTATCTTGCCATCATTATTTATCCTGTACACTTCGCCCTGTCCGTTCCTTCTGTCGTAGAACAATACATATCCATTGTTCCCGATTTTATATGGATAAATGATATCCCAGGATTTTCGCCAGGCGTTGTATGAAGCAACCATTGCGCTTATCTTGCCATCATTATTTATCCTGTACACTTCGCCCTGCCCGTTCCTTCTGTCATAGAACAATACATATCCATTGTTCCCGATTTTATACGGATGAATGATATCCCAGGATTTTCGCCAGCTGTTGTATGAAGCAACCATTGAACTTATCCTGCCATCATTATTTATCCTGTACACTTCGCCCTGTCCGTTCCTTCTGTCATAGAACAATACATATCCATTGTTCCCGATTTTATATGGATGAATGATATCCCAGGATTTTCGCCAGCTGTTGTATGAAGCAACCATTGAACTTATCCTGCCATCATTATTTATCCTGTACACTTCGCCCTGTCCGTTCCTTCTGTCATAGAACAATACATATCCATTGTTCCCGATTTTATATGGATGAATGATATCCCAGGATTTTCGCCAGCCAGAGTATCTCAAATCGCTAATATCAAACACCCCGATGGTTCCATCGTCATTTACCCTGAAAGTTTCTGCGTGACCTACACCTCTATCATAAAAAAGCAGGTTTTTATTATTTTTAACTACAGGTAAAGGAAGTGACCTAAATAAAGTAGTTGAAACTTCAAAAGACCTACCAATAGACATTCCAAATCCCATTAATTTGTCATCAGAAAGCGATGGAAGAAAATAAACATCATAATTCTTACTAACCGTTTGCTTGGGAGGAATAGTCACGATACGTGAGTCAGGGAGTGATGCGCCGTACTGAGTCCACGAGTTGTGATGATTACTTTTCCACCACATTTTCCAAGGCAAGTTGGTAACTCTATTGTCTCCTTCATTGGTAAAGCTAATTTTTAGTCTTACATCATATGTATTTCCACCTCTACTCTCATATGAAATTAATTCAATATTACCTTTGACTTGAGCCGGCAATTTCTGAATTCCTAACATGATTAGGAAAAATATAATTATTGTGGGAAAAAGAGATACTATTGTAGATTCAATTAATTTTTTCATTGTAATAAATTTATTTGTAAGATTAGTAGATTTAAGCGCTTGCTGCTTGCTCTAAAAATTTTAGATACTCCTTTTGAGCCTGCGATCTATGGGCAATTTTGAATTGTGTAGTTGTTTTTGAAGTGATTTTTTTCCCACGCTTGCTAATTAATTCTAACTTATACTCTCCTGAAGGTAAGTCATAAAGCGTACCTGTACATTTGCCTCTGGAAACTTCTTTTCCATTCAACTTCCAAATTAAATTTTCTTCAGAAAGTTTTTCGCCCTTTGGGCTAAATTCATTACCACAATATGAAATGCCTTGATCGGCAGGAAAAACTTCATCAACGGCAGGAGTCAAAATGTAGCTGTAATTTGGAGGAATTTTACCACCTACCATTTTTTTGCTTACAGAGAAAGACGAACGAATCCCGTCGGTTGCAATCACTACAAAATGAAAAGATTTTCCCGAAGGAATACCCGCTATATCAAACGTGCCACTATTGTCTTCATAGTTTTTTATCAATGGATAAATGTGTTTTTTATCGACAACCATTGCTACATTGAACCATATTTTTCCCATACCTTTCGATTCCCAGATTAGTTGTACTTTGAAGTTATTGATGGTTGCATTTATCACCTTTACAAAAGGTCGGTTTCGAGAAATATTATTTTCATACAAAACAAAATCTCCTTTTCTAAACCGAAGGATGGCAGCCTTGGGATTCAAAGGAATGTAAGCGCACAACCGATGCCGTTTAATTGTAGTAGTTTCCGTTTCGCATTCCACTGCAAATCGAATAATCGGATGGGTTTGGTTAATCACAATTCCATCGTCTGTAAGTGTCTCTAAAACCAAAGATTTTTCTTTTTCCGAAAAATCATGATTGAAATCAGTGCGGTTGATTCTACCAACTTCCCATCCCGGAATAAAGCTAAACTCCAGATTATCGAAAAGGAAACCATTGAATTTTAAATATTTTTCATTTTTCATTTTTCACTTTTTAAGATTAAAAATTTAGGTTAATCATTCGTTCCCAGCTATCAGCTGAAGGCCATCTGTTTGTTCCATACCCCATAAAGTCGGTTGTGACTTGAGGGATGGTTTGGTTCCAATAAGGATCAAAAGCTACATCTTGAAGCCTTCCACCATTGGGATGATTATAAAATGGTCCCTCTGTACCACCAATATTAACATGCTTGAATCCTAAGGTATGAGATAATTCATGGGCTGTTTTTATTCTGACAATGGCATTAAAACCCAGACCATCACTATAAATGGCAGAAACGGCTGTATTTCCGGAACGACGAGCTATGCCCCTATTAACAATAGAAGTAAGCCCCACCCATTTTGCACCGTCATCATCCGGGCAATCAGCACCGGTCCATTCCCAAAGAGCTTCCCACCAGTCACAGTTATGTTTGTCCTCGAGATCGTACAAAAGGTCTTGTAAGGCATCGTCATCTTTGGAAAAATTTAGCCCGGTATTCCATGTCGCCTGCCATGCTGGCCCGATGTCAGTTGTTTTACTCGGTATTAAATCAAATCCTCTTAAAACGGTGAAACGACACTGATTTGCACTAGGCCTGGCCGAAAGAGAATTCACATGAGTCCCTTTAATTCTTACAAATCGAACCCTGAGCACTTCATTTTCAATCCAGGTTTGAGAAAGATATTCATCCTTCTGGTTGATGCTTCCACACACTTCATTAGTGAAAACCCTCAAGCGAATTCTTTTCGTCCCATCACACAAATCTGCCGGAATCCTAAAATTAAGTGTGTCGTTAGTTTGTTGACGGTCAATACTTCCTTTTGGACCTGCAATAATAAATGGATTTCCCATTGGGTTGGTAGGAGAAGTTCCGTTGATAGGATGGAGGGATCTGTAATATTTGTCCACCTCAACCTCTAAAACCCCAGAGACTCTGACCCTGTCTCTGGCAAAACCATTTCGGCTACAGGATATATATACTCTTGCTATTGTATCCTTGCCAGAAATCAACCGGACACTATTATTATTTGCACCATCTATCGAAAATTTTTGGATTCCCTGGGTAAATTCCACCCCTTCGATAGTAATCTCCGGAGGAACATTTATTTGGACTCGTTTCTGATCCAAATGAGCCCCACAAGTAGATTGAGCCCTTGCAGAAATATTAACATCCTGTGGAAACTGTTCATCCGGTAGAGTATAACTTATGCTTCCTACAGATGGTAAGTTTTCAAAAACCTTATTTTTCGGACCATGTTGAATATCAATACGAACGTTATTATGTGTCGCACTCCAATCAATGCTGATGGTTTCCCCAGGGGAAAAACACGGGTTTGGGGCATATTGATTATTGATTCGGAGGGAGACGTACGCAGTGTCCGATACGATTGGCAATTTATTCCCGGAACGATTCAAAGTAATCACTCTATCGCAAATGCGATCAATCCTAGCCAGGGTTTTCAACGAAATATCGCCTGTCCCGGCATTTTCAGGAACCACTACCTCAATTTCGGTATCCGTCCATCTTCTCGCATCAGTGTTTATTATCCCCGCCGCCACATGTTGGAAAATCACTTCACCCGTATTTCCAAAATTTCTTCCCCGGATGATGATGACATCGCCCGGACAAACATTGTTTGGAATAACACTTTCCATATAATAAGGCTCGACCGCAAAAGTGTCTCCCCCAAGTTTCTCGATGATTTCATGCAGGCAATTTATTCTTTCCAAATCGCAATTTGGTAATTCGGGCAATTGACAAGGCGATCTTGGAGGCTCATCTGCCGGTCCACAGATTCCATCGAAATTTTGAAACCTTCCAAGCAATTGACCTGGATTTCCTCCACGGAGTACCTTTATTGATTCCCGATAAAGATTGTTCATTCGGCCAAAGCCACAAAATCCATCTTCCAAATTCCGAAAATTTCTAACTAATTCAAATGAATTTCGGGAAGACATTAATGTGGCCACTCCAAGTGCTAGCACCCTGTTTTTTGTCAATAAACACGGATCAATTCGAGCGCCCCCGACACCTCCTATATCAGGAATTGGAAACGGTGATAACATCATGGAAATTGGCATGATTCCGGTATTGAAAGAAGTATTTTGAAAGCGGTCTTCTATGTTTTTAAAATAATTAATTGGAGAGACCTGAGTATTGGGCAGTCGCATTTTTTCCAATACGTCCCTAAATGTTTCTGCCGCTCCCGGTTGGTTCCCCAATACACCCCAAGTTAAATCCATGAGGTTTGGAACTCGTGCAATATTGGGTAAAGGGCATAATTCCCTCAATTCTGCAAGAGGAATCCTTGTGTCCGTATTGGGATTCAAAAGTTGGATAGCCATTTTGACTTGATCCAATTTTCTTTGCTCAAAAAATGAGCCCGACGAAGGCTCTA
This sequence comes from Saprospiraceae bacterium, assembly GCA_027008975.1. Lineage (GTDB taxonomy): Bacteria > Bacteroidota > Bacteroidia > Chitinophagales > Saprospiraceae > JALVDO01. The sequence goes on from JALVDO010000506.1 coordinate 12,782, forward strand.
GCACAACGACATTTGGAGTATATCCTTCAAAAAGTTTCACGGGTACTTTTATATTGATAACTTTGACCATGAGATTGGTAAAAGTAGTAATCAATGGCGTTTTTTCGTCTTCCCCAAAAACCTTAATTTCTATTTTTTTAATTGGAGTTTTTGTCTTTATTAAATCCAAATCAATATAAAAATCTCCATCGTGGTTTGAGTAAGTTTCCGAAAAATGGTCTTTTTTGTTAGCGATGGAAACCACAATTTTAGCACCGGGCACAGGGTGCTTTCCCGACCGCAGTTTACCTTTTAATACTTTTTTCATTTCATTAAAGATTTTATTTTAGAGTATGTTTGCTATCCCCCATATTTAGTCTTGCCAAAGGTGATTTCTTCTCGTACCTTTTTTCTGCTTCTAGTACACTTCCGGACATCAAATTCCCATTCCTTTCGAGTAAAGGGGAAAAACGTACCATAATTTTTCGTTGTGCAGAAATTGGGTTAATAAAAACACAAGGATTAATAATGGCTATGCACAAAATGGTAAATAATTGTCGATTCATTATTGATGTTTTTTCGATTAGATGAATTTGGATTGATTTTCATTCCGCAAATAGCCATTTTTAGAGCTTTAATTCCTCTACCATTGTTCCAAAATCATATAAATATGTTCCAAGTCTGGGAAACAAATCTTTTGCGTTGTTTCAGGTGTAGTTTTAAAAATGCTAATGACCCGCTGCAAATCAATCATTTGTTCGTTCCATCTGGCGGGTATTCGAAGTTTTCTTCTGATGTCTCATACTCGTCGTTTCGAGCAATCGCTTCGCTTCACGCAGGGAGTGTTGCGGAGGTATTCGGTGGTACTCTGTACGATGAGTGCTTTGGTTTTTCGGTGCAATTGGGTGCGGCTCGTGGCCATGCTTAGGGGAAAAATGAAGAAAAATACCAGCGCCCCCAAGTTGCCCCGGGCGGCGCCGGCAATATGAAATGGTTCGTACAATTCCCCATCTAATGGGCAGTCTTCCGTTAATCCTGTTTCAGTATTTTTTGATAATAAGGCTGGCCTCCAGCGCGGACTTCCAAGAGGTAGCTGCCTGCCGGAAGTCTGCCAAGGTTCAACACACTTTGAAGTGGGTCTTTTGCGGAAAAGACAAGTTGGTCGAGCAGGTTGTAAACGCGGACAGACTCCACGACCTTACCTTTTTGGATTTCCACAAATAATTGGTCGTGAAATGGGTTGGGCCAGGTGTTCAAGCCGCTGTCTTCTTTTCCAAAATACACACTCCGGACAGGCGAGAACGCTGCCCTGCCATCGGTATCCATTTGCCGAAGGCGGTAATAATTGATACCCCCGAAAGGGGTTTTGTCCAAAAAGGAATAGTTGTGCGGTTCACTGGAAGTGCCATGGCCTTCTATAAAGGCGATGTTTTTCCATGCCCGTCCGTCTTTGCTTTTTTGGATTTCAAAGCCGTGGTTGTTGTTTTCGGATAAGGTGCGCCAGGTAAGGATTACCGCTCCATTTTTTTCCATGGCTGTAAAATCGACCAATTCAATCGGGAGTGGCGACATGGAAGGACCACAGCCCGTACATGCATCTCCCGCTCCGCCGCCGCCGCCTGAAAAGCTGGAAACCATAAATTCCGCAGCATTATCATTATAGTAGCTTATATAGGACCAGGTAGCGGGATTGGTGAAAAGACTGATTTGGCTGGGAGTGGCGTTAATATGTTCATTGCCGGTCGGGTCGGGATTGAGACCGGTTTCTAATTTGTAGAACACAAGATCAGTATGGTCTGTTACTGTGGTCGGAGTGGCATTCATTACATCGTTAAAATCGTCGTTGGTATAATAGAACCGAATGGGGACTCCTGTGGCTGGCTGAACATCCGGCGTTACTTCGAACCAGCGGTTCATCACATACCATCCATTTGGATTTGTCACGTAATTACTGCCTGTCATTGGCACATTTACGGCAGAAGAATTTGCGACCAACACCACGTCTGTCGGATTTAATTGCATAGTGGCATCTTTTTTTATAGCCAGCAATATGTATCCATAGTCGTAGCTGTAGTAATAAGTCCACCCGTCGGTGTCAGTACATTCGCTGTCGGCAGCTAGCATGCCTTCGCCTTGTTCAACGGCTGTTTCGGGAACCACATTCCCGCAGGGGCAATAGAAATCGATATAATCCATGCCGGCACATGTGGCAGGTTCTCCGGTTGGCTGCATAGTGACCGTATAATCATCGTCTGTCAGAAATGGCCCGAGGTGATAAGTGCCAAGGCTTAGACCGGATAAGGTTTGTACTACATTGTCATTCCCATCCCTGACTTCAATATCCACGCTTGTATATCCTCCTGAAGGACCCTCGCCCAAATCAATTATCATAAAATCAGCGAAAAACTGAGAGGTATTGCAATCTCCCTGATAACCAACAGCATACCCCTGTGGCGCCCTACAGTTGGGGCTTTTTGCACAAAGCTCGAAATCACCAAAATCGTCATTACCTACGTCCCAAACCCGGAAATAGAGGGTCTCGCCGACATTTCCGTAAAAGCGATTTCCAATCATCTCACTAGTGCAGCCCATTGAATACAGGTTTCCGCACACATTTGAAAATGCTTCGATAACATGCGATGGGAAATTGGAATTGGGGACTTGCAGAAAATCAATTTCCACCCAACCACTAAGCGACACCACCGCCGAAAACCAAATATCGAGGGGTGACTGGCCATCGTATTGGCATCCGGGATGAGGCAGGCCGGAGGCCGTAGCTCCGCTGTTGGAAACCGTGACCGTGGAGGTGCAGATACCGTCCGAGTTGATAGGAAGGGCAATGGCATTGCTGCAATCGTCGTTCACGGGCACCTGCTGAGTGCCTATGCACAGGTCAAAAGTAAAGTAGTCGCTGCCGGAATTGATGGCGCTGACTCCTTCTTTGAATATTTTGATATAGTACGTAGCGCCAATGGACAGCCCGGAAAGGGTATGCAGGCTAATGAAGTTGGTCAGGTCGCAATAGATAGCTGACCCAGACAGGCATGGACTGCCCCAAACCTCAAAATCGGGGCTTTTGAACAGCACTCCACTCTGGTCTTGCGTGTTGGAAAATTTAAGAACATGGATGGTCGAGGTGGCCGTAAAGGAATACCACACATCGGCATCATCCCCTTGGCTAGCGCAGGAAGTACCTGCCGTAG
>JALVDO010000507.1 GCA_027008975.1 Saprospiraceae bacterium
AGCCAATTGGCGGGGGTAGTCGCACAGGTCATTGCACAGGTACAAGCCCACATCTGAAACACTAGAGCTGCAAGTCGTATTGTTGGCGTCCCTAACTTCAAGAGTGTGCAGGCTTCCAAAGGAGTTGCCGCTGATTGTAAACTGCCCCGTCGAATTTGCCGTTCCAACCACATTGCCATCCAGAAGTATTTCAAGCAAAGAAGCAGTTCCCATGTAGCTGATGTCCACTATCAAGTCATAGTTGTTAGAGTTGCAGTCCGGGATATAGGCGACAGAAAATTCGGCAGGCACGCAGGTTTCTTCCACTTCTATGCAGAAGTAACCATTGGTGCCAGACCGGTCATCCAATTGAATGTAATAGGTTGCGCCGGAAACTAGGCCAGATAGCCCAAGTTGTAGTGGAGGCTGCGACGCCCCGCCGTCAATGCAGCCTAATGGTGCGCCCAGAGTAGAGAGGTCGCCGCAGTTAAACCCTGCTCCTTCGGGATAAACGGAAATCTCGGGTATCCAAAGCTGGTTACAACAAACACTTTGATCAAGGTCATAAGTCAGGGTGGCGTTCCCGCTCGCAGGTGCCTGAAAGCTGAACCACACCGACCTTTGGATACCGTCTCCATTGGTACAACTTCCATTTGGTTCATTGGGCTGAGTGGTAGCCTGGACATTCCAAAAAGCATTTCCGGAACAGCCGGTTCCCAGTGTCAATGCCTGTGCGTTGCAGAGGTCGTCATTGCTCGGTGGGCAAAATTCTGCGTAACCAAAACTTTCATCACATTGGTTATTGTCCTGATGATCGAGTGTCAGGTTGATGGAAGTTCCATTGGCAGGGAATGGCCCGATATGATACAAACCTGTCGAATAAACTGTTGTGGATGGAAGGCCATAATCATTCAAAATGGTCAAGGAGGTACAGGAGGCTGAAGCGCATTCCCCTAAAGAAGTAAAATTAAAGTCAATGGTATATTCGGTATTAGCACAATTAAACGTGATGGATTGAGTATATTCAGGAGGGGCACAATTATCTCCTTTTACACATACTTCGTAGAGGCCTGAATGATCGTCATTCCAATCCCATACCCTGAAATACATAGGTTCAAAAGGTGTGCCTGTGAAAGTTGAGCCATTGGTGATTGTACTACCACAACCAACTGAAGACAAGGTATTGCAGTCGTTCCCGATATAGGCTTCTACATAAGTTTGATTAGGTACCTGAATAAAATGAAAACTCAATTCCCCTCCTGCCGGAACGGTCGCTACGAACCAGATATCTCGGGGAGTGCCGTGGGTGCTTGGGCAATTGTCAGGAATACCCGAATAAGTTGCTGCCGTATTATAAGCCATTGCTGTAAGGGTACAGGAATTGTCAAAATTGACGCTCATTTGAGTCGCTCCACTGCACTCGTCATTACATGGGATACCGTTGATGGTATTCGTTGCAAAGCAATTGGCATCATTCGTCGAACTAACCCCAATCGTCACACTCTGGCCACTGATAAACGGCCCGACTGTATATTGTCCAACCCCCACATTGGTTTCATATCCGGTCTGGTCGGTATCGTTGTAAATATCTACGCCAGAGGCAAAACCAATATCTGTGACATTGACATTTACATAGAATTGATTATTGGCACAATCACCCTGAGTGGACAAACCAAAGGCGGGTTCTGAGCAAGGGTCTGGGCATTGCGCTTGTTGCTGGGGGTCGAGGGGACATTCGTTAAGGATATTCGACACGCTACTGCAAAAGGTACTGTTATTTGCAAAATAGGTAGATTGAGTAGCACCTCCGCTGGCCAAAAAGCTATAAACTGAACAACAGTCACATAATCTTTCGTTATTGTGAACCGACAAAATATCAGCTGATGAAAGGCTCGATAATCCACCCAAGTCCAGCAGATTTTTGTTGTTCCTGATGTTTAGCTCAAAAATATACTGCAGCCCTGTCAGTCCCAGTTCGGTCAGTCTGTCATTGTCGGTGATATACATTTGCCCATAGAAATTATGGATATAGCTTAAAGCGTTTAAATTTTCTAGATTATTGTTAAACTGGATCCAAAATGTTTTGGGCTCGGGATTATTAGGAGTGTCCAGCGTTGGCACCAGTCCTGACATTCCGTTGAGGCTGGTCAATGACGGGTTGTTTATGATAAAAATATCTGCAAAAACGGTTTGCAGGTTTTCCAATCCGGTAAGGTCTTGCAAATTTGCATTGCCCTCAATCCGCAAAAAATGGCCGGCATCCTGAAGCATGTTCAATCCGGTAAGGTCCGTCAATAATGGATTATTGCGAATAGTTACCCCTTCCCCGTTTCCACCTCCGGCCTCCGTGATATTGTGCAGCCCGTTTAACGAGGTCAGGCTTTGATTATCTTCAATAAGTAAATTAGCGGTAATGCGCGTTATGCCAGCCAATGGGGTCAGGTCCACAATGTTATCGACTCCGTCATTGTCATCCTGAATTTTTAATGTTCCCGTAGGATCGTACCACCAACCGGAATATAAGTTGCCAAAGTCATTGACCTGGGTCTGGGTAGTCAGGCAGGGATTGACGAATTCATCAATTATGCCGTTGCAGTTGTCGTCAATGCCATTGCTGCTGTCTTCGTTTATTCCCGGGTTGACTGTGAACATGGTGTCATCGCAGTCGGTGTTGTTGGACACATATCCCGATGGAGCCGAACATGCCTGAACTGCCACGTCTGGGTTTCCATAACCATCTGCGTCACTGTCCTGATAATAGGTATTGATTAATCCTTCGTCGGTGTTCCCGTCGCAATTGTTGTCAATGCCATCGCATATCTCAGTTGCATTGGGATGGACTGCACTGTTGCCGTCGTCGCAGTCGGTGTTGTTGGACACATATCCTGAGGGTGGGGAACATCCCTGAACCGTCACGTTCGGGTTTCCGTAACCATCCTCGTCACTGTCCTGGTAATAGGTATTGATTAATCCTTCGTCGGTGTTCCCGTCGCAATTATTGTCGATGCCATCGCATATCTCAGTTGCATTGGGATGGATTGCACTATTGCCGTCGTTGCAGTCTGCATCGTTGGACACATATCCCGATGGAGCCGAACATGCCTGAACTGCCACGCTTGGGTTTCCATAACCATCTGCGTCACTGTCCTGATAATAGGTATTGGTCACTCCTTCGTCGGTGTTCCCGTCGCAATTGTTGTCAATGCCGTCGCATATCTCAGTTGCATTGGGATGGGCTGCACTGTTGTTGTCGTCGCAGTCGGTATTGTCGGAAACATATCCCGATGGAGCCGAACATGCCTGAACTGCCACGTTTGGGTTTCCATAACCATCCCCGTCACTGTCCTGATAATAGGTATTGGTCACTCCTTCGTCAATATTTCCATCACAATTGTTGTCGATGCCGTCGCATATCTCAGTTGCATTGGGATGGACTGCACTGTTGTTGTCGTCACAGTCGCCATCGCACAGCGAATAGCCATCGTTGTCCGCATCAACGGGCGAGGACTTGGTGACATAAATTTCGGAACTGGTGTAAGTTATTGTGTAACAAGGCGGGAGATTAGTGGTTGAAAACGGGCTTCCTATACAGTTGGTACCTCCTTCACACTGGACAATGGTATAATCTCCGGCAGGAGCAGCTCCTATTTGTTGGACATTTAAGGTGCCACCTCCTCCGTTGAAGGTATGACCACTTGCTATTATAAGTTGGTCGTGACCGCTACCCGGACCGGAATTATTCAGTATGTCCACTTCAATTAATCCTACATTATTATTAAAATTACCGCTGAAAAATAATTTTCCAATAGGGTTTCCCGGGAAGACATTAGCTCCCATTTGACCAGTAGTATTAGAATTGTAAAAAGCGTTTGCGCCAATAAATCCGTCATTTCCCTTCAATATTGCGCCATCAGTATTAATAAATGACGCACTAGCTGCCAATCCACTATTATTACCATTATTAACATCTAAGGTTCCGTGATTCTTAAAAGTTCCCCCTGATGAAAAAATAGAGTAGCCTGCCGATCCATCAATAGATATAGAGCCGTAATTTTGACCCAAATTCGCATCCTGTCTAATACCGAAGGTACCCAAGTTGGTAAGATTTATTTGCCCTGTTTGATTGTTTAATAAGTAGCCATTGGTAGAAATTATTCCTGCATAAGTTGTTGCATCTATAGTTATGCTGCCATTATTGGTTAAGCTGTAATTATTCTTCATGCCAAATCCCCCCGTAGTATTGATATTGATTGTACCGTCATTGGTAGAATTTAAGGTGCCATAAAATATTATTCCATCTGTCCCAGCCTCATTTACAGTAATAACTCCATTAGTTTGATTCCATATACTTGCATACCCATAGGATTGAATTTGCCCTTTCGTTATTATCATTGTGCCATCATTGTCCAGGGAGATACCGTTAAGGAGAATGCCGCAGGAGCAAGGCATAGGGTAGGTAATGGTGATGGTTCCATAATTTTTTAAATAAATCGGCAATAGTGATGAAGCAGTAATTGCATTATTTGTACTATTATTCAAATTAATACTTATATCCCCTTCGTTATACATCTCACCGTCATAGATTATGATTCCCCATGAGTTGCTATGGGTACTGGAGATATTAATCTGACCATTGCCCGAATTATAGAAATATACAGTACAAGAAGTATTATTGTCGCAACCAGATAATTTGATGGCGACTTGGTTTTCCGATAAGTTTATTATTCCATTATTGGTAAAAGTACCTGCATCACCAATGCTATGCCTGGAAATTAATATTCCACCCACAGTCGAATTATTGATAGCCATATTACCATTGTTAATAATAGTGCCTCTGTAGCATTCTAATCCCCACTCAACTGAGTTATAAATGTTTAAATCACCATCGTTGACCACCGTTGAGGAAATGCCAATGTATAATCCATCATTGCTTGACCCATCAATAGTTAAAGTAGCACCAGATGCGATATTCAAAGTAGGATTAGAGATTGATCCGTTGTTTCCTACTAACACACTATTTGCCATTGCAGAAAAACCAGAGGGAATGGTTACAATACCATCGATAATCCTCACTTCATCCCCCGTCCCCGGCACACAGTTACAATCCCAATTCCCCGGTACGTCCCAATCGCCGGTACCGCCCGTCCAGGTCACAGTGGCGGCAGGGAGGTTCAGAGCTAAAGAAAAAAACAGAAAAACAAAAAAAGCAAAACGAGGGTAAGTTGTCCATTTCATAATATTTGCAGTTTAATAGATTAATAAAAACCGCAATATCACCCCTCTTTTAAAATGCTGCTTCTGCCATTGTTCACAAAACGTACATCCACGTTCCAATTGCAAAAGCCAACCTCTGTCAATGTTCCATCGAAATAATAATGATAGTTTTAATTTGTTTAAAATCAGCTACTTGTGTGTTTCACCTGGCGAATAGCCGAAGTAATTTTTAAAAGCCGTAGAAAAGTTGTTCGGGTGTCTGAAGCCCACTTGGTAGGCCACTTCTGATACACTCATTTCCGTCGTTTCGAGCAATCGCTTCGCTTCCCGCAAGCGGGTGTTGCGGACGTATTCGGTGGTACTCTGTCCGGTGAGTGCTTTGATTTTTCGGTGCAATTGGGTGCGGCTCATGGCTATAGACCGGCAAAGGCGAGGGACATCAAAATCTTCTTCGTCAAGATGCTCGTGGATGACGGCGACAAGTCGTTGAAGGAAAGCTTCTTCGGGTGAGTCGGGTTCTGATTTTTCCGAAATACTTTTAGCGGTGAAATACTCCTGCATCTGTTTGCGCAGTTCCACGAGTTTGTCCAGCCGGACGCATAGTTCTTCTTTATTAAATGGTTTAGCGAGGTAGGCATCTGCCCCGCACGACAGCCCGGCGATGCGGTCTTCGACAGTCGCTTTGGCAGTAAGAAGGATGATGGGCACGTGGCTGGTGCGGGGGTCGGTTTTAAGTTTTTCGCAGACCTCGAAGCCGTCCATTTCCGGCATCATGACATCGCTGATGATGATATCGGGCACTTTTTCGAGGGCGGTTTCTACTCCCTCTTTCCCATTACGGGCGGTTAGGAAATGGTAGCCGTTGCCAAGGCAGGCCTGCAGGTATTCTGTTACATCGGTGTTGTCCTCAATGATGAGCAGGAGGGGCTTTTCGTTTTGTTCCCATACGGGTGTCGTCACAGAGGAGTTTGGGCTGGCTTTTTTTTCTTTTAGGTTGCTTTCTGAAGCCGGCATAGCAATGAAAAAATCCTTTCGAATGTTGGTTTCCATTGCTGCAGTATGGGTCACGGGCAGACTGATTGTAAAGGTAGTACCCCTGCCCACTTTGCTTTCCACCTTGATTCGCCCACCAAGCAACTCCACCATTTCTTTTGCCAGTGCCAAGCCGATACCGGTACCCTCGCCCTTTCTGGTGGTAGTTGCATCCACTTGATGAAAACGGTCGAAAATATGCGGCAGGTTCTCTTTCGAAATGCCAATCCCTGTATCCGACACTTTGATTGTAAGGGAGTCGTTCCTTCCTTTAGCTTCTACTTTGATGCTTCCGTACTCCGGCGTGAACTTGATGGCATTGGAGAGGATGTTGCCCAAAATGCGCTGCATTTTTTCCGGGTCGTAATCCATTTGGAAACTGTCCGGATCGGCAAAAAATGCGAGACTTTTGTTTTGCGAAAACGCAAAAGATTGATAGGAGGCGGTGAGGTAGTTGAGGTAGGCTACTACGTTGCCCTGCACATATTCGGGTTTCATGGTGCCGCTCTGCAACTTGTTGAGGTCGAGCAGTTGGTTGATGAGGTCGAGCAGTTGGCTTCCGTTGCGGTGGATGGCATTGAGGTAATTTTCCCATTTTATTTTGGGCTTCAGTTTCAACTGTTCGGTAAGTCCGAGGATGACGGTGAGGGGGGTGCGGAACTCGTGGGTGATGTTGGTATAGAGACGACTTTTGGTTTCGTCGAGTTCTTTGAGGCGGGTGGCTTCGGCTTGTTCCAATGCGAGTTGCGAGCGGAGTTTCCAGCGGCGGCGCTGGAAGCGGTAGGCTGCAAAAATACCCCCCACCCATAGGAGGGCATACAGTCCATAAGCCCACCACGAGCGGTACCATGGTGGCAGTATTTTTATTTTCAATGAAATGCCTTCCTCGTTCCATACCCCATCGTTGTTTGCTGCCTTTACGCGGAACAGGTAGCTGCCTTCTCGGACGTTGGTGTAAGCGGCAAAATTGCGATTGCCGCTGTTGCTCCACTCCTTGTCATAACCTTCTAAAATATAGCGGTACTGATTGTCTTCGGGGTTGGTAAAATTCAAGGCAGCAAAAGTGAGGGTGAAAAAGTTTTCGGCATAGGGCAGCGTCACCTCTTCGAGGTAGTCCAGGCTTTTGGCAAAATGTTTTTCCTTGCCCAGTACTTCGAATTTGGTAAACACCAGTGGTGGCGGCTTGCGGTTGAAGGGCAGGCTGTCGGGGTGGAAGAGGTAAAAGGTGCCGTCTTTTTTGCCCAAAAAAACCTCCCCAGTACGGATCACCTTAAAAGGAAGGTTCCAATCAAAGAGGTCTGAAAAACCTTCTTGCTTTCCAAAAACCCGAAATTTTTTTTTGTCAAAATCATATTTGACCAAACCTCTGCGTGTGGCCATCCACAATGAACCGCTAGTGTCCTTTTCCATCCCAAAAACAGTGGCAGGCAAGCCATCTTTATGGGTAATCAATCCCCCTTTCTGGTTGTCGGGCATAGCGGGGTCAATCACGCGGATACCCAGGTTTTGTCTGCTTGTCCAGATTTTTCCGTCGGGGGCTTCCACTATACCCAAAAATTTACGTTCGTATTTTACATTGCCGTATTCGGGGAAAAACCGACGGCTAAACTTTTCCCTCCGGGTATCGAACACATATATACCATAGGCCCCTGTACTGATCCAGATATTGTCTTTTGAATCAAAATAGATCTTGTTGATCGCTACCCTTGAGTCCAGCATTTGCTCGTCTTCTTCCCAGCTCACAAAATGTTTAAAGGTATCCCTGTCAAATTCGTATTTGATTAGACCGGCAAAGCTCGCTGCCATCCAAAGATTGCCTTCGGAATCTTCCTGTAAATTATCCGGATAAAAATCCCGTTTGAAAAGTTTGCGGTATTTCTCCGGCTTAAATGCTTCGAAACGGTCAGTTGTGGGATTGTACTTCGCCAGTAGCTGGGTATTCCCGTCTATTATCCATACGTTGCCTTTTTTATCGACAAGTATATTCCTGACATGACATCGGTTGTCCACTAGGCTATTTTTGCCCAGAGCTATTTCAATAGGTACAATTTTCTTCCGGTCAGGGCTCATTTTATACACTCCATTTCCGAAAGTACTGCTGATCCAATAATTTCCATCAACATCAACATCAATGTCACTTATGATATGTCCAAATCGGGACATGGATAAATTTTTCAATGGTACTTTTTGGCTTTTAATAAAAACAGTATTGGGGTCGAATAAGAATACACCACTGTACGAAAACGCCCATAACCTATCCTGATCATCAAATAATATCTTAACGACAGCACGTTCATCCATAGATAATACGTCCTTGACGTTTGGTATCAAGGTGCTGAATTCTTTTGTTTCCCGATTATAGACAACGACACCATAACTATTTGTAGCGAGGTATAGTAGCGGTCCTCCTCTGCTTTTTATATCGGTAATAATCAACTGGTCTGACGGCAGATCTTTTGTAGTTTTAGCATGGCCTTTCAATTGTTGCCATTCCAGCGTTTTGGTATTTAGTTTCAGTAAGCCGTGCCCCCATGTTCCAATCCACAATTCACCCGGCTTATCCATAAATACTATGTGCTCTTCGAATATCCCCACGTTTAGTCGGGTAAGTTTTTGGGTGGATTTATTGAATTTATGGAGGCCGTTTCGATGGCCGGCCAGCCATAGAATATCTGGGTTTTCGATATCTTCTGCAATTGCATTGACCGTATTGTACACCCAGTTATAATGCGGGATGGATATTTCTGGTCTTAGCAGAAATGGTTTAAATGTTCCTGTTTTCTTATCGAACAAATTCATCCCAGCCGAATGGGTAAAAACCCAAAGGTGTTTTTCACTGTCTTGAAAAACACCTTGTACCAAGTTTCCGGAAATAGAGGTAGAATCACTTGGATCGTTGGTATAACAACTGAAAGTTTCGGTGGCATAATCGAACATTGCCAGCCCTTTTCCAGTGGCTATCCACAGGTGGTCGGCATCGTCTTCAGCAAAGCCACCGGTACTGTTCCAACAAAGAGAGTTGGGGTCGGTAGGGTCGTGATAATAATTTTTAAAGGTAGTCCCGTCGTATCTGCTCAGGCCATTGAAAGTGGAAATCCAGAGATAGCCTTTCGAATCCATGAAACCATTTCTGGCGATGCTACCGGCAAGTCCGTCTTCGGTAGTGAAGTGGCGTGTGAGGTGGTAATCTTGGGCAGACAGGCGTGCATCGCCCACAATGAGCAATAAAAAAACAACAAGGAACCGGACAAGATGATTTAAAGGCATTGGTCTTTGTGGTTGTTTTGGTGTTATTTATAGGCCGATTTCGCAATTGCTCGAAAACGAACCCAAGTTGACTTATTTTCCTTTTTCTGCTTCATTTTTGTTAGATTTTACAATTTTGGTAAGTTCACCGCCCACGAAAATATACAGTTCATCCAACTTTTACAACTTTTATTAAATAATTTTAATTGTTTGTCGCGTTTTTTGGATTTTAAATTCTATTCAGGTCAAATAATTCCATACTTTATTGCGACGTGGTATAGTATTGGTGAGAATCGAAGCCTGGAGATATTTGGCTACACGAAAAGAATATTTCAGCTGTTAGTCGACAAAGTTATTACGGTAAAAGTAATGGAATGAAAAAATTATATGGATTGGTGTTATTGGATTCACATTATTGTGATAATTTTATTTTCGATACACTCAAATTGAAAAGTTACGGTTAATTGCGTAATTTTGCGGCATGACTTCGGACAATAGGATAGAATTAATGGCACCTGCGGGTTCGTTTGATGCTTTACAGGCAGCGATTGACAATGGGGCGGACTCTGTGTATTTTGGTATTGAGCAGTTGAACATGCGTGCTCGATCTTCAATCAATTTCACATTGGAGGATTTAAAGGAAATAGCTCAACGGTGTAATGAAGTGGATGTGAGAACGTATATTACCCTCAATACCATTATTTATGACCACGACCTGGCATTGGTGAAAACCATCATTAATACGGCGGTGGAAGCCGGGATTACAGCGGTTATTGCGTCTGATCAGGGGGTGATTGCCTATGCGCGTAGTGTTGGGATGGAGGTGCACATTTCCACCCAATTGAATATTACGAATGTGGAGACGCTGAAATTTTACGCTCTTTTTGCGGATACGGTTGTCTTATCGAGGGAGTTGAGTTTGCGACAGGTGAAAGACGTTACACGCGCGGTAGAACGCGAGCAAATTAAAGGACCTTCGGGTAAGTTGGTCGAAATCGAAATATTTGGTCACGGAGCCTTGTGTATGGCGGTGTCGGGTAAGTGTTACCTTAGCTTGCATACCCAGAATTCTTCTGCAAATCGCGGTGCGTGTGTCCAAAATTGCCGCAGGAAATACCGAGTTATTGATATTGAGGACGGACACGAGTTGGAGATTGATAATGAATACATCATGTCGCCCAAGGATTTGTGCACACTTGACTTTCTACCCAAAGTCATCGATGCCGGTGTATCGGTATTGAAGATTGAGGGTAGGGGAAGGGCGCCGGAATACGTAGCTACCGTAATCAGCGCATATCGGGAGGCAATCGATGCCGTTTATGAAGGGACTTACACGCCTGAACGCGTGAAAGAATGGATGGAAAGATTGAAGACTGTTTATAATCGGGGATTTTGGGGCGGTTATTATCTCGGGCAGCAAATGGGTGAGTGGACAGATGCTCCCGGGTCGAAGGCTACCCAAAAGAAAGTATATCTTGGCAAGGGGGTTCATTATTTTCCAAAACCCAAAATAGGGCATTTCAAAATAGAGGCACATACGCTGAAAAAGGGCGATAGGATATTGATTACGGGGCCGACAACAGGCGTATGGGAAATGGAAGTCCCCGAGATGCGCATCGATAATCAGGAGGCCGAGGAGGCTAAGCGGGGTGATGACGTTACATTTATGGTAGAA
>JALVDO010000508.1 GCA_027008975.1 Saprospiraceae bacterium
GAACTGGCAATGGTTTTTAGAAATGCAAACGGTACTTTGGAAGGTAAAGCCACCGGTGGAAATGATATTTTTTACCCTATTTATCCTGATGATTTAGAGTTTACTGCAGTATTAACTGCACCTGCCAACCCTTTTTTGGTAAAGGAGGTCGGAGCAACGATTGATGTCGCCGGAATCGCTTCCCAAAGTGCATCGTTTTCTCTTTTTGACAATGGTAATCTGTTGGCGGAGCAATCGGGGTTCAGCTTTGACTACAACCTCCTCGTGACAGCCTCAGGAAGTCACCATGTCGAGTTGAAGGCTACGAATGGAGTCGAGGAAATTATCAACGACTTTTATTATGTTGTCCCTTTAGATAACGACATTGAGGAACTGCCGGAGGACGTTGTTCCCGGCATTAATTATATCGATGATAATACCGTTGTATTTGTCCTACAGGCTCCAAACAAAAATAATGTTTTTCTACTTGGAGACTTCAATGATTGGGTTATCAGCACGGGTTATCAGCTTAAAAATACACCTGATGGTGATACGTGGTGGATCGAGGTGAGCGGTTTATTCCCCGGCTCTTATTACGCATTTCAGTATCTGGTGGATGGCGAAATTTTGATTGCCGACCCCTATAGTACGCTAATTTTGGATCCCTCGAATGATGGTGCCATCTCTGGAGCGACTTTCCCTGATATGCCGCCTTACCCAAACGGGAAAACAAGTGGTATCGTTTCTGTTATTCAGCCGGGAGCACCGGCATTTGACTGGCAGGATACGGATTATATTCGCCCCGGAAAAGAAAACCTGTTTATTTACGAATTACTGTTGAGAGATTTTGTGGCAACACATAATTACCAGACACTTAAAGATACGTTAGACTACCTCGATCGGCTGGGTGTAAATGCCATTGAATTGATGCCGGTTTCCGAGTTTGACAACAACGAGAGTTGGGGGTATAACCCGACTTTCCACATGGCATTGGATAAATATTACGGCTCACCCGAAGCTTTCAAAGCACTAGTTGATGAATGCCACCAACGGGGAATTGCTATTATTCTCGATGTCGTATTTAATCATACACATGAGAAAAACCCATTGGCTCAACTGTACTGGAACAACGCCCAATTTAGACCCGCAGCCGACAACCCGTGGCTCAATGAAGTCGCACCGCATAATTACAGTGTTTTTTATGATTTTAACCACGAAAGCCCCTATACAAAGACCTTTGTAAAAAGAGTATTGCGCTATTGGCTCGAAGAATATCACGTAGATGGATTCCGCTTTGATTTGTCAAAGGGTTTTACGCAAAATGTCGGAGGCAATTATGACGCTTGGGAGTACGATGCCACCAGAATAGCCACCCTAAAAGATTATGCCGATGCTATATGGGCGGTCTCATCAGACGCTTACGTTATTTTGGAGCATTTTACGGCGCATTCAGAAGAAAAGGTACTAGCTGACCACGGTATGATGTTGTGGACGGGATTCGACCCACACAATCAGTATCTTGAAGCCTCGATGGGTTATGCCTCCAACATCAATAGCATTTCCTACAAAAGTCAGGGGTTCTCTCAGCCGGCTAAAATTGGTTATATGGAAAGCCATGACGAAGAGCGCATGATGTATAAAAACGAGCAGTACGGTAATAGTTCGGGTGGTTATGATGTGAAAGATATCGCGACAGGCTTAGAGCGAGTCGGATTGGCGGCTACCTTCTTTCTGACGGTACCGGGGCCAAAAATGATGTGGCAATTCGGAGAAGTTGGCTATGACTACTCTATTAATTATTGTGAAAACGGAACGATAAGCGAGGGTTGTCGTACCCATAATAAACCGATTCGGTGGGATTATTATCAGGATGCAGACAGAAAAGACCTCTATATCCTCTTTTCTAAATTGGCTTACCTGAAAGCAACTTATTCCGTATTTCAAACGGATGATTTCCAATTGACAGGTAGTGGTTATAGTAAGTCTATACACTTGAATAGCGATGAAATGAATATTACTATTATCGGTAATTTTAATGTCAATCCTGCAAATGTTAATCCTGCATTTCAACACACGGGGGTATGGTACGAGTTTTTCTCGGGGGATAGTGTAATGATTAATTCGACAAATGAGCCTCTTTTGTTAAACCCGGGAGAATTTAGGCTGTACTCAGATGTAGAGCTCGGCGTGCCGCTTTATCCAATAGCAACGGAAGAAATTGTAGGGCAGCAGGAATTTCCTGTGAATATCTTTCCAAATCCGACGAATGGGCATTTTGCGATTCAGTTTGAGCAGCCAATGCGAGGATTAGAGATTGAGATTTACAATATTAGTGGTCAGCGTATATGGACAAAAGACAACGTAGTAGCCGGTAATCTTGTCAGGCTTCCTTTCGATGCTCCATCCGGGATTTATTTTGTGAAAATACGGGATGGAGAACGGGCGACGGTAAAAAAGTTGGTCGTGGGGAAGTGATGGTTTTGTATGAGACACATCGTTAAGTTATCCTATAACGGTCACTACCAGTTTTCGCGGAGTCGCGTGGTTTCTAAATTCGCACAGGAAAATGCCCTGCCATGTTCCCAATGCAAGTGTTCCATCCACAATTGGGATGCTTACGGAACTTCCAATGAGTGCAGCCTTGATATGAGCCGGCATA
>JALVDO010000509.1 GCA_027008975.1 Saprospiraceae bacterium
GTTCGATTGCCCCCATCCATAAATTAATATCCGGATTAATGGGATTCTTGATGAAAACCGGCAAATCTAAGCCTTGTAATCCATCCGCTATCTCTTGGACTGCAAAAGGGTTAACCGTCGTTCGCGCCCCCAACCAAACGGCATCAATTCCGTGCTTCAGGGCCTCAAACAGGTGGTCGCGTGTAGCCACTTCCGTCGTGATTTTCATCCCGGTTTCCTCCTTCACTTTCTTCAGCCATGCAAGCCCCGGACGGCCAATCCCCTCAAAGTTACCCGGTCGTGTCCGCGGCTTCCAAATCCCCGCTCTAAAATAATCAATTCCGGCATCTTTGAGCCCTCGGGCTGCTGCCAATACCTGCTCTTCCGTCTCTGCACTACACGGTCCTGCCATCAAAATGGGGCGCTTTCTGCCCTCCTCTAAAATTGGTTCAAATTTCATTGTTTATATATTTCATTTTTATAAATACTTACCATGAGGGGGGAGAACGCGGATGACACGGATTGAACGAATCAGAACGGATTTTTTCCAGCAGGCCAGTTGGATTTTGACGGATTCAATTTTTGCTTTCGCAAAAACGAGTGCAAATTCAACTGCGTTGTTCATCAATTATCATTTGACATTGTCTCACTTTGGTCGTCAGACCAAAATAAACCTGCCTTCCGTCGCGCAGCAGGCAAGGTCCGTGTAAAATACCGTATTGATGGTGTAAAATCGGTGTGAATCCGCACCGGTACGCGCCCGCGCCAATACGCGCCCGTATGGGTATGGGTTCAATCCGTTCAATCCGTGTTCCCCTTATCCCCAAATTGCAAACATAAAGTATGAGGTGATAAGGAGTTACTTATTTTTTTTGTAACTACTTATTTTTTAATTCCTCATTATCCGCTTGCCCCCCCCAATACTCTTCGTATTTCATTTGCCCCTTCAATCTTCTTATAAAAAGTATCAAAATCTTTTTTTATCAAAAGGCTTCTAAAGGCTGCTAACTGATTAATGTGTTCGTCCAGTACGTCGAGGAGGTTATCTCTGTTTTGCCGAAATATTGGCACCCACATATCCGGAGAACTCTTCGCCAGCCGGACAGTCGAGCTAAAACCTCCACTTGCCAACTCGAAAATCCGGTCTTCATCCCGCTCCTTTTCCAATACGGTCAATGCCAACGCGAAGGAACTAAGATGAGAAATATGAGAAACGTAAGCTGCGTGTACATCATGCGCTTCCGGCTCCAACTGTACCAGACTCATTGGGATGGATTCGTATAGCTCTCTCACGAGTTTCACTGCCTTGGGAGCGGATTTTGACACCTCACAAAGCACGGAACATTTATGGTCAAATAGGTTTGGAATGGCGGCTTCCGGCCCCGAAAACTCCGTGCCTGCCATCGGGTGTGTAGATACGAAATTCGCCCTTTTCGGATGATTGGCAACCAATTCGTGCAATCGCCCTTTGGTAGAACTTACGTCCATTACGACCTGCTCGTTGTCCACCATATCCAGTACTTTTGGCAATAAACCCAACAAAACATCTACGGGAGTTG
Organism: Saprospiraceae bacterium; assembly: GCA_027008975.1. Classification (GTDB taxonomy): domain Bacteria; phylum Bacteroidota; class Bacteroidia; order Chitinophagales; family Saprospiraceae; genus JALVDO01. The sequence continues at coordinate 1,539 of JALVDO010000509.1, forward strand.
CCAGTATGATTATATCGCTTGCCGGTACAGCCTGCTCAAGAGACATTTCTTCATCAATCAACCGCCTTCGCAATGCCTTATCGACGTGCTCCTTTACCACATCAACACCTATGATTCGCTTCGCAAAACCATTTTCTTTCAAGCTAATGCCAAGTGAGCCTCCAATAAGTCCTATTCCTACTATTGTTATTGTCATGTTTTTATATTCGTTATTATTCGCTTTTATCGGTATGAGCCTGCCCAGCCGATAGGGAGTATGGCTTTAAATCCATTTTTTATCTTTTCGCTTTTCTCGTATTTTTTGATTGAAGAACAAGGAACACGGATAGCTATCTCTCCCCTATATCTGTCCTAATCCGTTCAATCCGCGTCATCCGTGTTCCCCTCCCCCCTCATGGTAAGTAGTTACCACAATTCATTCATGATTACCTATAAAGAAGCAACCTGCATCACCAAATTCAGCCTAGCAATCTGCCTGGCTTTGCTAACGGCAGACAGGCTTACCAATCCGAATTTTTGCTTCTTCCAATATCTTGAGGTCATTACACAAAGAAAACCTTATGTATTGATTACCGGCAGACCCAAAAACACCTCCCGGCGTAATAAAGACCCCTGTCCGGTCGAGTATCTCATCTGATAAGCTGTAGCCGTCTTTATAAGCCTTTGGTACTTTAGCCCATACGAAGAGTCCGACTTGATTTTCATCGTAAGAGCATCCAATAATGTCCGCCAATTCAAAAATGATTTTCCTCCTTTTTCGGTATTGTTCATTGAGGTGGTTGTACCATTCTTTCGAGAGCGACAAGGCTTTGACGGCTGCCAATTGAACGGGCTTAAACATACCCGAGTCCATATTGCTCTTGAAGCGCAAGACGTTCTTAATATAATGCTCGTCACCGGCTACCATCCCGACTCGCCATCCTGCCATATTGTGTGACTTACTGAGAGAGTTCAGCTCTAGTGCTACCTCTTTCGCCCCCGGAATACTCAGGATGCTCATTGGTTCGTCATTCAACACGAAGGCATAGGGATTGTCATTGACAATTAGGAAATGGTACTTTTTTGCCAAGGCAATGAGTTTTTCAAAAAAAGTCGCGC
>JALVDO010000510.1 GCA_027008975.1 Saprospiraceae bacterium
TTTGTCATCATAAGAAATAATTTTTGTAACTATTTACCTTGAGGGGAAGGGGAACGCGGATGACGCGGATTGAACGGATTGGAACAGGTAGTGTAAAATCAGTGAAAATCCGTTATATCCGTGTCATCCGTGTTCCATTTATCCCACATTCCCAAATTGCAAACATAAAGTATAAGGCGGTAAGTAGTTACAATTTTTAAACCTTTTCAATACCTCTGAGTCAAAGACATTATTTCCAAAACTAATAAAAATATGGAACAATTTAACCAACAATGCAACTTAAAAAATTCAATTCTTTTATTTCTACTACTCTTTGTACAAATATTACCCATCAGGGCACAGACGAATGTCCGGGCATGGTATGCCGAAGGACAGGTGTGGATTATCTGGGAAGTCGAAACGCCTTTGCCGGAGACTTATGGTATTTACACCTCCAATGAAGCCTTCTCGAATGTGGAGCAAGCTACTTTGATAGGGCGACCTTTTTATTTGGAGTATATGCCTGCCGTTTTGCGGGAACAGGTCGATGATACCCAAAATTACATCATTCCGGATGGCGAGGGCGGACTATACGAATTAGCAGCCAACGAAGGACTCTTTGTGGCGACACCCCACCAATCCGGCAATCAATATTTTGCGGTCGTGCAATGGGGTGAAACGACTGTCACCACCGGTGAAAATATTACGGATGATGCCGTCGAAATAGCTTACGACCCCGTAAATGACCCCGTACAGTGTCATTTACAAAAGACCTTTCCCTCCCCTTATACTAATGGCTATACCTGTCGTGCCTACATGATGTGGGCTGATGGACGGCAGGCTCATTGGGAGGGTCGGCCGGATTTTCCCATCATGGCAAATGCTGCAAAAAATGGGATGCCGAGTTTATTTATGATAAGCGCCCCGAACGGATTGGATATTTCGGGCGAAGCAGTGCCCCTTACCGTTTGGCTACACGGAGGTACCGGCTCGGCTACACAATCATTGGCAGGACGAAGAGAAATTGTCAACATCGACCCCCAGGAAGGAATACTACTCGCTCATAATGATGATTTGATTGGCTGGCGAAATGGCGTACCGGGTTTGGGGGCTCCCAGTTGGCACTTCGGTTGGCGAAAGAATTGGTCGCCTTTTGTTCAAGGGGATTATCCCACCGGGCAAGATACGGTGATTAATTACACCCAACGCCGCTATATTTGGATAGATGACTGGCTCGTTCAGCATTATAATGTCGATCCCCATCGCATCAGCATTAACGGACACAGCATGGGCTCTGCCGGTACGACGGCTTTGGCCAAGTGTTATCCTTCGCATTATGCCTCCGCCAGTATTCACAGCAATGGATTCCATGGTCCGACGACCAATCAGGCTGCGATTATTTATGGGTATCCTACGGATAATTTCCCCACTAATCTCGTGAACAGTGCCGGCGAGCACGTGCGTTTTAATGAAGTATGGAATATTATTGACAATTGCTCTCCCGAGCGGGATTGGCCACTCCTCAGGACATGGCATGGTAAGAGAGACATCAACACGGCAATGGCATGGGATGAAGAGGTGGTGAATAATTATCGAATCGCGGATTCTCTTGGCATGGGGGTACAAATATTTTGGAGCGAAAGAGCCCATGGTATGAACAATAATTTTAACGACCATTGGTACTATGGCTATGCACCTGATAAACAAACAGTCTATGACAACACAGACTATGAGGAAGCTCATTTTCGATCAGATACCTGGCTGCCGGCTTTTTTCAATCATCGTCAGATGCAGGGTATCCCCGACCCCGGTAACGGCACTTTTGATTCCGGTAGCGAATGGGGAACGTGGGGCGGTTATCATCGCTGGGAAGATTTATCCGTTACGGATGAGGCAGGTACTGCCTCCATACAAGGTGTTTTTTGGCTGGAAGAGGGCGCTGTTTTTGACAATGATAATTGCCCTGTCACCTTCTTGGATGCAGATTTATATATCAGGCGCCTGCCGGATGATTTGGGAGACCTATGCGGTGCTTCATTGAGCTACAGCCTGAGCTCTTTGGATGATGATTATACACAAAGTGGCACCGTCCATTGTGAAGGAGATAATTTATTAAGGCTGGATAATGTCCGGATTTTCAGAAAGGACATTCGGAAGTTGCGGCTCGAAATCAATTTGAGTGTCGCGACCGATATTATTCCCGCTTCGACCTTTGATGCGACCTTGTCTCCCAACCCCGTTGGTGATGTTGGACACCTGAGCATCCACTCCAAAAAAGCAGATAATTATCACCTCAATTTGTTAAACCTAAATGGACAAGTTTTGAAAGGCTGGTCTGTTAAGTGTCAGGAGAAGAACAATGAAGTGACTTTGGATTTTGCCGACATTCCTCTAGGAATGTTTTTCTTGAAAATAACAAATGATAAGGGGGATTATTCTGTTTTGAAGTTGATTCACGTTTACTAATATCTATTAGTGAAACTTGTTGAAAAATTCAGGAAGGCTGTGGGAAACCTCCCATCCTCCCTCGTTTCTATCGGGAGGCAGGCTTTCTGTCGTGGGGTAGGCCTCCTTTTCTTCTATCGTGGGGTAGGCCTCCTTTTCTTCTATCGTGGGGCAGGCCTCCCTCTCTTCTATCGGGAGGCAGGCCTCCCTC
>JALVDO010000511.1 GCA_027008975.1 Saprospiraceae bacterium
TGTGTATTTCTTCACCCGTACATAGATGTAATCATACAATTCCTGAACGGTGACAATTTGGTTGCCGTCTGTATCTGCTTCGCCTTTTAGCCCTTTGATGAGGAAGTGACTAAATACGCCGGAGCGCAATCCGCCATCTTCCAATGAATACTCCTCTGCCCTCGATGACATCAGCAGGGCAATCCCTCCTTTGGTGGATTCAAAAGCTTCATAATAGCGCCGCAGGGTGGAAGAGACCGGTGTCTTAGCGGTAGTCAGTCCTCCTGAATGACAGGCATCCGCCAGTACTAATTTGTGTTTGGCTTTGCTCGCTTTCAAAATATTGATAATCACCTCGTGCTTCAACGTATTGTCCGCGCCATCATAATCCGTGGGTAGAAAGGCGCCGGGCAGCCCGTGACCGGAGAAGTAAAACATAATAACGTCATTCTCATCTGCCCTCAGGAAAATAGTCCGCATGGCGGTTATGATATTATCCTTTGTGGCATCCTCGTCGATGAGTAATTTTATTTGATTATCGGGTAATGCGCCGCCTTCGGGACTCTTCAGGAAGGCGTAAACCTGATAAGCATCATCATCCGTATATCGCAACTGAGGCATAGCCGTATATCGCGATGCACCAATGACGACTGCCCAGATTTTTACATCGCGGTTGTGATCGACGCTAACGGTTACCTTTCGTCCTTCATTGACTTTTGTAAACAATTTCCTAACGGGCTTGCCTCTATCCCAAATAGCGCCGATTACCTTTCCCGACTTGTAGTACATGACGCCCTTACCATTGGGTCCGTGGAATTTCCAGCCGCCTTCATAACGATCGCCGCCTTTGTAGTACATCACACACTCTCCCTCGGGATTACCGTGTACAAAATCACCGATGTATTTGGAGCCGTCACCATAGAAGAATTTACCAACGCCGGTATCGCAATACTCCTGATTACAATTCCTGAGGAATGCGGTATCCCCATCAAACGCCATCTCTTTCCAATCGCCGAGGTATTCGTCGTTTTCCCATCGACCAAAAACGGTCTCGCCATTTGGGTATTGCATCAATCCCTCTCCGTTGCGCTTATTCTCTAACCATTCGCCTTCGTATTTTGAGCCATCAGCATAGTATAAAACACCCTGCCCGGAGTATTGCCCATCTTTGAATTGTCCTTCGTAGCGATTGCCATTGACGTAAGTAAAAATACCAAAGCCATTTTGAGTATTATCCGCCCAGTTGCCTTCATAGTGGTCGCCGTTGACATAAGTCATTGCGCCCTCCCCTGATATTTTATCGTGATTGAATTGCCCGAAGTACTCATTGCCACTTTTAAACTTCATTCTGCCTTTTCCCTGACGCTGCTGTTTGTTCCAGTTGCCGATATATTTATTGCCATCGCTATAGTAAAAGATTCCTTTACCGTGAAGCTTTCCATTGGAGAATTCTCCGACATATTTCGCACCGGAAGGGTACACAAGCGTCCCGTAACCGCTTTCGCAGTCTCCTTTAACACATTTCTGGGCAGATGATTGGAATGAAAAGAAACCCAAAATTGCCACAAATAGCCAATACTTTTTCATGATGACGGTTTTTGTTTATTGTGAAATCAAAAAACAAGTTAACCCAATAGTATGTCGTCACTGTGAAAATTAAAATCTGAATCGCAAGATTAAAGCCCTCTGATATTATCAACTCCCTACTTTTGATAACAGGGCTTTCGTTTTATTTCACAATCAAAAAAAGTAAATATTATGGCTTATAAGCAATATCGTTATTACGGTAAATAAAAATGAGAGTTGGTTTGGTCAGAATGACAAGTAGTTTCGTCAGTTCCATTTGGTCGTTCGATTATTATAAACCAATTCTTTACTGCAATATTGTTTTATTAAGGTTATTTTAAGAAATTTTTTATATGGAAAGTCAATAATCATCTATAAAGGTATTATTTTTGACGCAAAATTAAAATTATGAAAAACTTATTATTCGCACTACTTATTGCAGCCACCATATCGGCCTGTAATAATGAAGCTGCTCCGAAAGAAGAGGCTTCAGCTATGGAAGAAACAACCGCAACACAAAAACCAAAAAACTTTGGCAAAGTCATTTCCGCCGATGGAGCGATGACGATGGACGAGTTGCTCGCACAAATGGAATCACAGGACTCCATCCTTAACATTAAAGTAAAGGGAAAAGTAGGAGATGTCTGCCAAAAGAAAGGCTGCTGGATGAATATCGTTGACTCCAAAGGCGAAAAAGACATTTTTGTCCAGTTTAAAGACTATGGCTTTTTTATGCCTAAAGATCTCACCGGAAGCACTGTCGCAATGACAGGAAAAGCCTACGTTGATGTAACTAGTGTGGACGAACTGCGTCACTATGCAGAGGACGAGGGGAAATCGAAAGAGGAAATAGAAGCCATCACCGAACCGGAAAAGCAGCTCAAATTCCTCGCAGATGGCGTTGTTATTATCGAGTAACACCACAATTTTATTTTTCTCCTATTCGTTGGATTAAGGACTCGACGAATAGGGGAAAACTTAACTCATTCTATGAATTATCACGGCGCAAAGGCTTTTATCCTGGATAAACTCCGGAGGGAGTTGTCTCACAAACTCACCTACCATGGCGTACACCATACATTAG
>JALVDO010000512.1 GCA_027008975.1 Saprospiraceae bacterium
ATATCGAGGGTTGGCAACAGTCCGGATAATTACCTGACTGGCATTTGCCCTTGTCATGGGCTCTATCCGGAGGCGTTTGTCAAATAAAGTCGGAACAACCTTTTCGAAACCGGACATTTGAGCCAGATACTCTTCGCGCATAATGATGATGATTTTACAGGGCAGATCCGGCGTATCAAGGAGTTCTTTGATGGTATGAATAAACGTGTCCTGCTCTTCCTTGTCACCGAGAATAAAAATCTCCTCAAATTGGTCGAAAATCAGATAAATAGGTCGCAGATAATCGAGATAGAGCGAATTTATTTTCTCGACAATGGTATAGTCCTCTTGAAAGGATTTTAATTCATCCTTTGATTTCAACTTTCGTTCCAGCGTTTTGTTGATGTCCTCATTTCTACGAATATTGATGTCAAACCAGTCACTTTCATCAAACTTATTGGATAACCCGCAGCGAATAATACTGGTCTTCCCCGTACCCGACATTCCATAAACGAGGATGAGATTAGATTGATAGGTCATTTGGTAAAGCGTTTCCACTTCCATATCCCGACCGAAGAAGATGTCTTTATCTTCTTTTTCGTAAGCGTCAAGAAATTTAAACGGCGATTTTACCATAATTTTTTAGTTTAGGTATTCTACTCCGTTGTTTTCACCCAAAACATCTGTTATAAACCTGTTTAACAAAGTCTGAATGCCGGTAAATGATGCAATATTCAAGGTATCCTGAAGGTTGTCCGACAACAGATATTGATGGCTGTTATCTGTTCGACAATCCCAAAGGAATATCTTTGAGTTCTTTTGTCCTGTCAATGCGTTTTCGTCGATTAGGAAGGGCGAAAGGTTTAGGTTTGGAACGATATTTTCCTCATCCAATAACAATAGGACAGATTCGTTCTCTCCAAAGTTGCTACTTACGAGGGTATCATCCAGTTCGCCAAAAGAGGCCGTCAACTTATCAAGAATAACAAGATTGTGTTTATACTTGGGTTCCTGATGGCGTATTTTTATCAGCTCTATATTTTTGATGGTCATCAAAGTGTATTTAGCTGCAAATCCGATTTTTTCAAAAATAACACATAGGTGTTGCTCTGCCTGTACGCAAAGGCTTTCCACCTCCTGTGGTTCTATGCTGTTGTTCCCCAGCATTTGTTTGATTTCCAGCATGGCGTCACAAGCCTTATGGAAATCCGTGTTTGCCCTAAACTCCGTTTGTAAATCTTTGAACTCCTCAATAAAAAAAGAAATATCGTTTTCCTCAAAAATCATCCCCACTGCCCGTATAAGTCGTATAAAATCGTATTGCGCAAAACAGGAATTCTCGTGGCTGAAGAAATTTTTTAATTCGCCAAGTGCTTTTTCATTAATTTTAATTTTGGGCTGGCTGTATTTCTCATCCCAAAGTTGTGCCAAGAGAATATACGCCAACAACTGGGTAGAAATGGTGTAAACATCGCTTAGTTTTTGCAATCGCTTGATATCGATATCAGCCGACATTACCAGCTTCCGGAGATGAAAACCAATTGGCGTTGGAAAAGCATTGATAACAGCAGCTCGCAACTCCCGCATTTGTGGAGATTTACCTACGCTTTTTGCCCCGTCTATCAGGCTTTTAACCGTGGAAGAATAAGGTGCAATGGCATTGGCAATCGTCTCTATGAGTTTGACGTTGGGGTTGACGGTTTTGTCGTAGGCAAATTGCCCCCCACCCCGGATAATAATTGATGCGGCATTATTACTGGGCAATTTCCAGCGAAGCACCTCCTTTTGTGATTTTTTAACGTAAAGCCCCCAAGGCAGTTCTTCCTCGGTATCGGCAACTTCATCTCCTTTAAAAATTTTTAAGGCTTCGCCCTTTTGAGCCTGATAATTACCCGCTGCCAACTGAAATGCTTCCTGTAATGTATGATTTGCAACCAACGCCTGATAAAACACCTCCGCAAACTCATAAGCGATGGTATCTGCCACGGCTGCCCGCGTCGCAATCACGGCCGGAACGCCTTTTTTCAATAGATAATTGACCTGTCCTCTTGTAGAACAACCGTTTAGAAAGATGCACTTCAACTCTTTTTGCAGAGCAAAGATATTTGCCAGCCCTGCAGCATCTGCACTACCATCTTCCAATAGCAACGCAGCTTCTCCTGCGTGTCCTCCGTAATGAAAGAGGACGATTCTGTCCTTGAATAGCGTGAAGTACTGAATAACATCTCCCAATGTCGCGCTGGGTTCTACATGGAGCTGAAAAAACTGCTTGCTTTCCAAAGGGATAAGCTGATTGGCTATCATTTTTCGCTCCTTCTCCAACAACCCAAGCGAGTCGGAGCCTGGATTGGAAAAGGCTAGAAAAATAACAGGCTGTTTCATAATAAGGATGAATTACAGAGTAAAAGTAAGATGTTTTTCGTAAGAATGTATTAATTTTTTAACATTTTATGGAAAAAACGCTTTTGGGCGTAAAATTGTTGCAGATGGCGTGCCTCTGCCAACTCTTATGTTAGTCCGAACATAAAAAAATTGCACATTGTGAAACTTTTATATATCTTTGTACTCTATGAAAGTTCATTTAATAAAGTTGCGAACAATTCAAAACTATATTCGTGCCAATAGCAGCTCACAATCAGCATTTGT
>JALVDO010000513.1 GCA_027008975.1 Saprospiraceae bacterium
GTCGCTCGACAGGGTGACATCCGGCTGGCAACCATCGGATTTAATCATCGTTGCCGCGCGCCCCGGTATGGGTAAGACAGCTTTGGCGTTGGCTCTTGCTAAAAATGCCGCCGTTGATTTTAATAAAGGTGTTGCCATTTTCTCTTTGGAAATGTCGAGCCTGCAACTGGCACAACGGATTATTTCCATTGAGGCGGAGATTTCCAGTAAAAAAATGAGAAACGGGCAGCTCGAAGATTACGAGTGGCAACAGTTGCAAAGTGCTATTGAAAGAATCGGCGAAGCGCCCATCTATATCGACGATACCCCCGGCATCAATATCTTTGAGCTTCGCGCGAAATGCAGGCGATTGAAGATGCAACACGATATTCAGATGATTATCATCGACTACCTCCAGTTGATGAGTGGCAATATGGATAATAATCGGGGCAATAGAGAGCAGGAGGTCAGTGGTATCTCCCGCGCATTAAAGGGATTGGCGAAGGAACTAAACGTCCCCGTCATCGCATTGGCACAGTTGAGCCGTGCGGTTGAGGTACGGGGAGGCGCCAAGCGACCGCAGCTTTCCGACCTGAGGGAATCGGGCTCAATAGAGCAGGATGCCGATTTGGTATCTTTCATCTACCGACCGGAATATTACAATATTATGGAGGACGAAGAGGGTAATTCCCTCAAAGGTGTTTCGGAAATAATGATTGCCAAAAACAGGCATGGCGCCCTCGAAAATGTCAAGTTGCGATTTACCCCGGAATTCACCAAATTCACAGAATTAGAAGACGTGGACTTCGGAGGAATGCCCATGGACGCTATCGAGCAACCCTATGGAAACATCATCACCCGCCCATCGAAGATGAATAGCGATGAGGATATTCCGTTTTAGCTCCGTCCTCCCTTTAACTCATCCTGGTATTTCTCCAATTCTTCCCATTTGCCGTTAGCGGCGAGGGTAGCCTGTTTTGCCCAGGTAGTCGGGTCGTGCATTTGGTATCGCTTTCCGGCTTTGGTTAGTATTTCTTTTAGGCGCTTGTGGCTGGAAGCGGATAATTCTGTCCAGGTATTTATCCCTTCGGCTTTGAAGAGGGCTTCGATTTTGGGACCAATCCCCTCAATTATCTGAAGATTGGTATTGTCTCTGTATTTTTTGGGAAGTTTGGTCGCCGGTTCGTTTTGCATCAATGCAGTTGCTTGTTCTATCCATTTATCCTTGGCTATTCTTCCCGGGATGTAGGCGATTTCTTTCGTTATGTATTCGACCATATCATCGCTCCAATCGGCTATCTGCCGATAGGTGAATATCCCCAATTCATTCAATTTTTTTTCTGTAAAACTGCCCAATCCTTTGATTTTCGTCAGGTCATCGACCTGATTGGGTTTTTCTATAATTTTGCCCTCCAGTACACTCTTGCCCTTACTCACTAATTCTTCCACCGCCGGCTCGCTTTCGTCGGAATTGCCCAATTGACCCTTCACACCAATTTTGTCGAGCAAGGCTCTTAATTCCTTATTTTGGTCAATAACAGCCTGTAATTGTTCTTCGACGGCATCCAGTCGGTTGACGGTTTCCTCATCAGCTACTGTCTGTACTGGGGCAGCAGCGGCAAGGGCGTTTTGTGCATTAATTTCTTCTATGAGGTGTTCATTTTTGGTATTCAAACCAATGATTTGATTGTTCAGATCATCGATAGTGGAGGCGTAAGAATGGTGTGATGCCTCTAGTTTTTCTACCGTTTGCTGAGCTTCGTACAATTCTGTTAACGCATTGCGTTTTTCAGACTCCGCAGCTTCTAATTTTTCAACCAGATTATGTAATTCTGTTTGTTTTTGAGCCAACTCCTCTTCTTTTTTACGTAGGTTCCCCTCTAATGTTATTTTTTCTGTCTGAAGAGCCTGCGATTTTTCTTTTTCGGCTTCCAACTGTTTTCTATAAGCTCTGGCTTTTGCCCCTTTCAGAAGCAAGCCAACGATTAATCCAAAAAGGAAGCCAATAATGGTGATAAACAAAATTGCATAGCTGTCCGTGCTATCGAGATTGGTGAATAGGTTGTCCATATTTTTTATATGTTTATTTCCTGAATGCCTCGGCAATCATTAACTTTTTCATTTTGCGATAAATATCCGTGTTTTCATAGATCCCACTAAACAATTCTGCACCGGGACCATAAGCAAAAACGGGAATTAAATCCGCCGTATGGTAATCCGTATTGAAAGCTCCGACGATAGAATCCATTTTTGACCCCTGAATGACAGAGAAACCGCCGGTCTCATGGTCGGCAGTCACGATGACCAACGTATTGCCATCTGCCTCTGCAAAATCCATGACCCTACCTATTGCTTTGTCAAAATCCAACATTTCGGAGACGACATAAGCAACATCATTGGCGTGTCCTCCCCAGTCAATTTGTGAGCCTTCGACCATCAAAAAAAAGCCTTTTGGGCTTCTGTCTTTTAGAAAGTCGGTGGCAAGTTTAGTCGCAGGAGGCAAATAAGTCCTCCCGTCCAAAACCGTTGCAGGGTCGGAATCGTCCGTAAAAATACCAATATTTTTTTGAGAATTGGAAATATTTGGCAATTTACCATCTTTTAAGGAATAAAAATCATATCCTTTTTGCTCCAACTCC
>JALVDO010000514.1 GCA_027008975.1 Saprospiraceae bacterium
TTTTCAATAAAAGACAACCTTTTTGTGCACTATAACTGCCCGCAACGTGACAAGATATTGCAATTGTACTCAGACCATAATCAGTTGCTCTTCACCTTAAGTGGGAAAAAAATATTTCGACATGGAGATGATACTTTTCACGCCAATCCGAATGTTACGTTTTTACTAAAACGGAGCGCCTTTTTACAGGAACTTCCCGATGATTATACCGGTTTTGAAGTGCTGGTTTTTTACATGAGTGATGCTTATTTAAAATCCGTTTTTGAGGAATACCGTCCCTTTCTGCCTTTGCATGATTTGCCGAAGTTGAGTGATAGGATGTTTATTCAGTTTGAAATCAATGATCACATATATTCGACTTATCAAAGCTTGCTTCCTTATTTCGAACCCAACACAAAAGTCCCCGAAAGCATAGTGGAAGCGAGGTTCAAAGAATTAATATTTAATATTTTGTCGCTTCCGGCAAACCGCCAATTACTCGCCTATTTGAGTGCCATTTCGGATGAGGTGAACATTCCCATTTATGAAGTGATGGAAAACAACTATATGTACAATCTCAAAATAGAGGACTTTGCCAAATTGTCCCAACGCAGCTTGGCGACTTTCAAACGGGAGTTTGAGCAATATTACCATACGACACCTGGCAAATGGCTAACAAAGCGCAGATTAAAAAAAGCACAGCTCCTTCTGGAAACCAGCGGTAAACCAATCGGGGACGTGACCTTTGAAAGCGGGTTTGTCAATATTTCGCATTTCAGCAGGGTATTTAAAGACCATTTTGGTGTATCCCCCGCACAATATCGCCTCCATCATTCTTCTGAATAAGCCTGCATTTTTAAAAGCAAAAAGATTGAACTTTTCAGCAAAATAGATCAAATTCCTTTCCCTGAAATTTGTGGTATTGTTAGAGGAAAATAATATCCGATTTCACCAGAAGAATGGAAAGCAAAAGCAAAAAATTAAACTTTTTGTCTGCGAAAAGTATCGAAAAACGTATCTTTGCGCAGACAATCGGGCAGTAATGAAAGAACAAAGAAATATATCAGATTGGATAAACAAACAATTAGCAGTGGGGAAATATACTTTCACCCTTGCTTATCTGAATTCTCAGATGCCCGACAAATCTTATATTTCTATAAAACTTGCATTAAAGAGATTGGTTGACAAAAATAAAATTATCTCTATAAGCAAAGGCTTCTATATTATAATTCCTCCGTCATATCAAAATATGGGTATTCTTCCTCCCGTAATGTTTATGGATGATTTGATGCAATATTTAAAGAGACCCTATTATATTTCTTTACTTTCAGCAGCGGCCTTGCATGGTGCGGCACACCAACAACCGCAGCTTCATTTTGTCTGTACTACATTGCCAAGTATGCGTAATACAAATAAAAATGGAATACAAATAAAGTATATCAGTAAAAGGACTTTTCCGAGATTACACATCGTGCAAAAAAAGACTGAAAGCGGTTATGTGAATTTGTCTGACCCGATTTTAACTTGCTTCGATTTGATTAATTACCATAGATCAATTGGTGGCTTGAACCGGGCAGCAACAGTTATCAATGAATTGTCGGAAGAAATAAGCGAAAAAGAAATTACTGCTGATATTATCCGGCTTTCGACCAATGCCAATATCCAACGCTTAGGTTATTTGTGGGAATACGTATGTAATCAACCGGATTTGGCCGACATGTTATTTAATATAATGAAAGAAACAAGCCTTTCTTTTAAGAATTATAAACTAAACCCGGCTATGGATTTCCAAAAGCAAACAAGCAGAAATAGATGGAAAATTAATGTAAACACTAAAATTGAGATTGACGAATGATTCCTAGAGCATATATAACAGAATGGACACAATATGCTCCATGGAAATCAAACGAGCAGGTAGAACAGGATTTGGTTATTAGTCGTGCTCTTGTAGGAATATTCTCTGATGCGTTTCTATCCAAAGAACTTGCCTTTCGTGGAGGTACGGCTTTACATAAATTATATTTACAACCGCAGCCAAGGTATTCCGAGGATATAGATCTGGTTCAGGTTAATGAAGGACCAATTGGTCCCATTCTGGATAGAATAAGAACACTGCTTGACCCTATTTTTGAATCAAAAGCCAAGTACAAAAAAACATTAATAAGCAACAAACTTACCTATCGTTTTCAATCTGAATTTCCTCCGGTACAACCCATGAGATTGAAGATAGAGGTTAATTGCAGAGAGCATTTTACCGAACTGGGATTTGTGAATGTTCCGTTTGAAGTAAATTCAAGATGGTTTACCGGATTATGCGAAATAAATACTTATCAACTGGAGGAATTGATTGGCACAAAACTTAGAGCTCTCTACCAAAGAAGTAAAGGGAGAGATTTGTATGACCTATACAAAGCCTTGGTGAAAGTTAATGATTTGGACATCCATAAAGTGATACGATGTTACCAAGCCTATATGAATCATTCTGAGGGAGAAATCCCGACACAGGATATATATATAAGAAATATAGAAGAAAAAATGAATAACCCTGAATTTTTAGGGGATACAATAGCGCTCATACGACAGGATGAAGAATGGGATGTCGTGGAAGCTTACAATTTAGTTAAAGTAGAAATT
>JALVDO010000515.1 GCA_027008975.1 Saprospiraceae bacterium
ATTCCTTTTGACGAAGGACGATAAAATAGCACGGTACCTGTAATATCTTTCATCCCTTTGGGAAAAACGATATCAACCGTGCCATTTTCCGTATTCTCAATAATCTTGAGCTTTTCTACCAATCGGCTGCTATTTTCTATTTTATCGTATTTCCGTTTGTAATTCAAATCTTTCTCGTAGTAATTTTCCGTTACCATTGAGCGATTTGTGGCAATGCGCTTACTCTGAATGAGCGCAAAAAGCAACGCCAATACGAACAAGGCATAAAAAACGGCAATGCCTGAACCCCAATTAAATTTCATGGTTAACTATTGTTATGAAGTATGTGGATACGATTGTACCCACATACTTAGGTTTTAACTATCGGTAAGGACCGACAAAATTAATTTTCTCCCTTGTAACCACTTTTCCATCCGAAACGACTTCCAAAACCAACTTGGTTTTTCGTCCTTTCAGATTTTTTTTATCAACTGTCACAGAAAATCGTCCGGTCACATTAGGCATATAGATGGAGTCGAGTGGACTTCCGATGTAATCAATTTTTCCCAAGCCATCCTTAATCCTCAATTCAGCAGGTATTGTTCTGCCCATCTTGTTAACAATATCATACATAAAAATGTTGGAAATTTGATTTTCGCCAACCTCTTGATACTTTGTTCCTCTAACTTGGCTAATAATCGCCTCAACATTTGTCCGGAAAGAAAACATCACGCCAACGGCTATCAATAACACGGTAAGCACGGCAGTATAAGCCTTTACCCGCCCTGTGAAAATGGTCTTCTGTCCTTCTTTTATCCCTTTCAGACTATCGTAGCGAATTAATCCTCGAGGGCGATCAATTTTATCCATAACGGCATCGCAGGCATCAATACAGGCTGTACAATTGACACACTCCAATTGCGTCCCATTTCTGATATCAATACCCGTTGGGCATACCTGAACGCACAGCTTACAATCTATACAATCTCCCAATGGCGAGGCTTCCACTGCATCCGGCACTTTCTTTTTTCTTTTCTTTCCGCGAGGTTCACCCCTGATAAAATCATAGGCGACTACGATACTATTTTGATCAAGCATCACCCCTTGTAACCTCCCGTATGGACAAACCGCAATACAAACCTGCTCACGCATCCATGAAAAAACAAAGTAAAAGGCACCCGAGAACAGCAACATTGCAATAAACCCTCCAAGATGTTCTGAAACAGGCTCGGAAATAATCCTTTTCAACTCATCCATTCCTATGATATACGAGAGGAAGATATTGGTAATAAATACTGCTATTGCAAAAAATATGGTGTGTTTAAGCACGCGCTTAATTACCTTCTCGGTCGTCCAAGGCGCTTTAGCGAGCTTCCTTTGTGCACTGGCATCGCCATCGATGAGGTATTCAATCTTCCTGAAAACCATCTCCATGAAAATAGTCTGAGGACAAGCCCAACCACAAAACACTCTGCCATAGACAACTGTGAATAAAATAATAAACACAATGCCTATCAACATAGCAAAAACAAACAAATGGAAATCCTGTGGCGTAAATACAATGCCGAAGAGTATAAACTTCCGTTTAAGTATATTAAATAATAGTAATTGCTCCCCATTGACCTTGATAAATGGCGCAATGATTAAGAAGGCCAATAAAAACCAACTCAAATAAGTACGGGCATTGTAATAACGTCCTTTGGGCTTTTTAGGAAAAATCCATTTACGATGCCCCTGCTTGTCAACCGTCGCGATTGAGTCCCTAAAGGCTTCCGTGTCCCGTATGGGCTCTTGATTGTTCGATGTATTCATCTTAAAAGTATTTTTTCCTTCTCTTTAAAAAAAGTGCGATGTGTTTATTTGTGTATAAGTGAGAAGGGATTTGAAAAAAGCTGCGCTCTTCCCCTAAAATTGTTCGTTTTATAAAAAATGAGTGAGCCTCTGCCAAAAGAGAAACCCACTCATTTTATTAACCCGTTAATATCATTATGAGTTTACTCTTCTTTACCCTCAGGAGCCTTTGGATCCGGAGGATTTGTTCCCTGCAGACTCAACACATAGCTTGCTACATTCTCCATCTCATCTGGTGCTAATTGATTTGCCCAAGGCGCCATCGCCGTTGAGGGTACACCGTATTTTATAGTTTTGAAAATGGATTTCACATCTCCCCCGTGCAGCCAGTATTTGTCTGTAAGGTTAGGTCCTACCAATCCACCACCATCAGCCCTGTGGCAAGCAGCACACTTTAGCTCAAACAACTTTTTACCCTCACTGAGAGAAGCCTCGTCTGTCTTTTTCTCGGCTGTATTCTCATCTACTTGCGCTCCGAGTGTCGCGAGGTGAGCAGAGACCTGATCTTCCGCTTCTTTCATCTTAATTTCAAACTCTTCCGCTTGCAATGGACCGAGCTTTAAGACATGATAATAACCAATGTAAATTACCGCCCAAGCAATGGTGATATAGAACAATGCTACCCACCAAGGCGGAAGTTTGTTATCCAACTCCCGAATACCATCGTAATCATGATCCAACATGACGTCTTCCTCGCGTTCAACAGGAACAGCATCTGTCAATTTTTTCCAAAAATGAGAAAAACCACCCACATCCTGCATATCTTCCGTAACAGGAGTACCCTGCTCTTTCATAATTTGCATCTGTTGCGACTTCAGCATGGAGCTTACAACCTTCCATACGGTAAGAAACGCAGCAATAATGACTAAAAATACAATAATGAAGAGTAATTCCTGAAAGGAGAATCCACCTGCTTTCGCCGCGGCTTTTGTAGTTGCGTCTTGAGCATGAGCCCAATTCCCCCCTCCGAGGAAATATAAAGCAGCTACCAATAAATATTTATATTTTGTATTTTTCATTTTATTAATATCATATTTTTTTAAAGGAGTGCAAGTTGACCCCAATGTGCTAGATCAACTTGCCTTA
Source organism: Saprospiraceae bacterium (assembly GCA_027008975.1). GTDB lineage: Bacteria > Bacteroidota > Bacteroidia > Chitinophagales > Saprospiraceae > JALVDO01. The sequence continues at coordinate 2,917 of JALVDO010000515.1, forward strand.
ATAAATTTTCAATTATCGGATTCAAGAGAGCTAGCCGGAACGGAATCATCATCCTCTAGCGGCAAATTAGCCATTTTATCGATAAATGATTGTTTACTACGAACAACCCTTATTATCACGACTACAAAAAACGTAACAAATATAATTAAGGGCAATATCGCCATCCATTCTATATCTGCTGATTCCAATAATTTTTTATACATGATAAATGTCTTTATTATTTTTTATCCTTAGGAATAATATCCGTTCCCAAATCTTTGAGATAAGCAATTAAGGCAATAATCTCCAGATTCTCCAGGTTGTTGATATCAACTTCTGCCGGAAAGTCTTTTTCATCCAACTGCGACTTCAAGGCAGCAACAACTTGCTTGGCCTGCGCATGCAAATCCTCACTAGCTATATCTTCATAACCTTCAGGATACGGCGTACCTAGCATTCTAAGAACGTTAATTTTATGCTTCAAAGTTGATTCATCAATCGTTTTAGTATAGAGCCACGGATAAGCGGGCATAATAGACTGCCCAATCATAGACCGTGGGTCATACATGTGACCAAAGTGCCAACTTTCAGTTCCCGTCGTTTTCAATCCCTCTCTATGTAAGTCCGGACCTGTACGTTTACTACCCCAGAGGAATGGGCGATCGTAGATGTATTCCCATGACTTGGAGTATTCCTTGTTATCCGGATCATACCGCTCGACTTCCGATCTAAATGGACGAATCATTTGAGAGTGGCATCCTACACATCCCTCTCTAATAAAAATATCCCGTCCGGTCAATTCCAATGGAGTGTAAGGCTCCACAGATAAATTCTTTGGAACTTCGTTATCAACGAACAGCATAGGAATAATTTCTATCATTCCACCGATAGCAACAGCAACAAGTGCCCAAACTGTAAACCGGATAGGCTTTCTTTCCAACAACCTGTGCGCTGTCTCTCCTGTATACGACTTTTTATTGTCTCTTGGAGCAGCCTCTGCCAATTCATTTTTAACAATCTTTCCGTTTTTCATTGTAACGAAAATATTATACATAAAAATCAACAAACCGGTGAAATACAGGGTTGCACCAATCGCTCTCATACGATACATTGGTAGTATCTGAGTGACGGTCTGAATAAATTCACTGTGTGTCAATCGACCATCCGGTGTGAATTGCTCCCACATCAAGTTTTGGGTCCATGCCGCCCAATACAGCGGAATGGAATAAAACAATATTCCGAGGGTTCCTATCCAGAAATGGGTATTTGCCAGCTTGACCGAATGCAACTTCGTACCAAAGATTCTAGGTAGCATCCAATAAAACACCCCAAATGTCAAAAATCCATTCCAGCCCAAAGTACCGATGTGTACGTGAGCAATCGTCCAGTCTGTGAAGTGACTAATCGCGTTGATACTTTTGATAGAAAGCATCGGTCCTTCAAAAGTAGACATACCGTAAGCGGTAACAGCGACAACCATAAACTTCAATATAGGGTCATTTGCTACCCTGTCCCATGCTCCTCTCAACGTCAACAAACCGTTCAGCATACCTCCCCATGATGGTGCTATCAACATCAGAGAGAATACCGTACCTAATGATTGTGCCCAATCAGGCAAGGTAGAGTATAATAAATGGTGAGGACCCGCCCATATATAAAGGAAAATCAATGACCAAAAGTGGATAATGGATAAGCGGTATGAATAAACCGGTCTATTGGCCGCTTTAGGTAGAAAGTAATACATTAACCCCAAATATGGTGTCGTCAGGAAAAATGCAACGGCATTGTGCCCGTACCACCATTGCACCAATGCTGCCTGCACCCCCGCAAATAGCGGATAACTTTTTATCCACGAATAAGGCACCTCCAAGTTATTCACTACGTGAAGCAGCGTAACAGTCACCCAGGTGGCAATGTAAAACCATATAGCGACATAAAGATGTGCCTCTCTTCTCTTAATCATAGTACCAATCATGTTGATACCGAAAATAACCCAAATCACAGCGATAGCAATATCAATAGGCCACTCTAGCTCCGCATATTCGTAGCTGGAAGTGATTCCAAGCGGTAGCGTAATGGCAGCGGCGAGGATAATCAATTGCCATCCCCAAAAGTGAATATTACTCAATACATCGCTAAAAAGTCTAGTCTTTAATAACCGTTGAATGGAGTAATACACTCCCGCAAAAATTGCATTCCCGACAAAGGCAAAAATCACTGCATTGGTGTGCAGTGGTCTAATTCGCCCAAAGGTCGTAAATGGCAAATTTAGATTGAGCGAAGGAAAGATTAGCTCAAGAGCAATCCAAAGTCCCACCAACATTCCTATAAACCCGAAGACTATAGAAGCCAGCGCAAATTTTCGCACAATCTCATTGTCATAATAAAATTGTTCTTTTTGTGACATAATCCGTTGTTTTACAAAAAAATGTGTTTAAAAATCGTTGTTTTTCCCTTTATTTACATTTCCATCTCCGGACTTATTAGGAACTTTATCGTCAAATAACATCCGAACAGAAGGGGTATATTCATCATCAAATTGTCCGTCTTTCACTGCCCAAAAAAAAGCGATTAGAAAGCCGATTGCGACTATTAAGCCTATGAATATCAGAAAAAAGATAATTCGCATAACTTCGAAATATATTTCAATGGGCAAAGCTACAAAATCTATTTGCCTTTATTAGCTGACAAAAGTCACTCTTTCTTATGACTTTACTCACTTTTATCTAAAAAATAATACCAAAACTTTGCACTTTACGCAAAAATGCAATGAATCTCACGATTTTTTCTATCATAATCACTGTTTTGATTGAAAATATTTAAATTTACACCCGTGAAAGTCGAACAAAAAGACAATATTTCCTGCCACCATTGTGGCGAACTATGCGAAGACTCAAGTATTCGGATAGATACAGATAAGTATTTTTGTTGTCATGGATGCAAAATGGTCTATGAAATTCTTCAGGAGAATGACTTGTGTACCTATTACGATATAGATAAAGATGCCGGAGTTAGCCTGAAGGGACGAAAAATAAAAGCCTACGATTACCTAGATAATGAAGATGTCCTAAACAAAATACTGGATTACAACGGTGAGAAAACATCGAAAGTTACCCTCTATTTACCTTCGATTCATTGCTCATCCTGTATATGGCTTTTGGAGAACCTCTATAAACTCAATGATGCCATTATTACCTCCAGAGTAAATTTTCTAAAAAAGGAAATATACCTTTCATTTACCAAGGATATTTCCCTTCGCCAGATTGTTGAAATATTGGTCTCTATCGGTTATGAACCTGAGATTAACCTAAGCAATCTGGATGATAAAAAGCCCACCTTTGAACGGTCGTTTTACTACAAATTAGGTATCGCAGGATTTGCTTTTGGAAATATTATGATGTTCAGCTTCCCCGAATACCTGGGGCTTGGAGTGGATGCAGATGCTTGGTTTCAATCTTTATTTGGGTATTTGAATATATTTCTGGCAATTCCCGTCTTGGTTTACAGTGGTAGAGATTATCTCATCTCCGCCTACCAGGGTATTAAGCAGGGCTACCTGAATATAGATGTACCGGTCTCACTTGGGATGCTTAGTATCTTCTTTCGGAGTGTTTATGAAATTCTTTCTCACACTGGAGCCGGATACCTCGATAGTTTTGCAGGCTTTGTCTTCTTTTTATTAATAGGTAAATGGTTTCAACAGAAAACTTACCATCGCTTGTCCTTCGAGCGGGATTATAAATCTTATTTCCCCCTCGCCGCCACCTTGGTAAAAGACGGAAATCAAACACCCGTTTCGGTTAATAAACTCGTCGAAGGCGATGTGATTTTAGTCCGCCATCAGGAGTTAATCCCCGCCGATGCTATTATGACAAAAGGTAAAGGGTCGATTGATTACAGTTTTGTAACGGGGGAAGCCGATCCTGTTACTAAGAATCCAGGTGAAAAAGTATTTGCCGGTGGCAAACAAATGGGCGAAGCAATTGAACTAACCATCGTAAAAAAAGTATCCCAAAGTTACCTTGTCGAGTTGTGGAATGACGATGCATTCAAAAAAGAGGGTGAAAAGAAAGCCAGCCAATTGGCAGACAAAATCGGTAAATATTTTACCCTCATTATCTTACTGGTCTCTATTGCGACCTTAGCTTACTGGTTAATCCACGATAAAAGCATTGCATTTACAGCCTTTACCGCGGTACTAATTGTCGCCTGCCCATGTGCAGTAGCACTTTCCATTCCATTCACTTTTGGAAATGTGTTAAGAATACTTGCAAAACACAGGTTTTATTTGAAAAACACAGATGTTATCGAAAATCTGCAAAACACTTCCGCCATTGTTTTTGACAAAACAGGGACAATCACCCTGTCTTCAGGAAACCGTGTTGAATATATAGGCACACCCTTATCTTCAAAGCAAAAAGAGGCAATCTTTGCCATTGCAGGACAATCCACCCATCCGCTAAGCCAGCAAATTGCCAATAGTCTGGATGTAAATACGGATAATATCAAACTTCAACAATTTGAGGAGATTACCGGAATGGGTGTGAAGGGCTTGGTTGAAGGAGTACCTGTACAATTGGGTTCTGCTACTTTTGTGGGAGCAGAAGAGGGAGACGAAAAAGGCGTTTTCGTGAAATACAACGGAAAGATTCTCGGAAAATTTGTCTTACACGATGAGTATCGTCCCGGATTCAAAAAGGTATTGGCGGCTTTTCAGGCAAAATGGAAGACCTTTCTATTGTCCGGTGATGACGATAGTCAAAAAGAATATCTCGCACCACTTTTCCAAGGAGACAATCATCTGTTATTCCGGCAAAAGCCCAAGGATAAACTCCACTTTGTAAAAAAACTACAAGAAGAGGGCGAACGCGTTATTATGCTTGGAGACGGGCTAAATGATGCAGGAGCCTTGATGCAAAGCGATGTTGGCATTGTTATTTCCGAAAATATCAACAATTTCACTCCGGCAAGTGATGCTATTTTGAGTGCTGATAAGTTTGACAAATTACCCCCCATGGTAAGCTATGTCAATCGCAGTATTCGCCTGGTTTATTATGCTTACGCACTGGCGGCAATTTATAATATCATCGGTCTGAGCTTTGCCGTACAGGGACTATTATCTCCTGTTGTGGCTGCAATATTAATGCCACTTAGCTCTATCACAATTGCTATTTTTGGTGTCGTTTCAAGTAGCCTGCTTGCGCGAAAAATGGATTTATAAGCTTACTTTATATTGAACTCATCACCAAGAGCAGGTATTTCAATATCAGAAAACCCATTCTCCTGTAATAATTCTTTAAATGCCTCTTGCCGATCAAGTGTACCGTGTACGAGGAATAATTTTTTCAGATGCCCTTTTTGATTTTTCAAGAAAGACAATAATTCTCCTCTGTCAGCATGTGCAGAAAATGAATCCATTACAACAACTTCAGCCTTCACCCTTTTCATCTCCCCAAAAAGTCGAATTTCTTTTGCTCCTGCAATCAATTTTCCGCCCGGAGTTTCCGGTGAGCAATAACCAACAATTAAAATAGTGTTTTTAGGGTTGTCAATATTATTAGTCAAATGATGTTTGACCCTTCCCGCATTCATCATGCCCGACGCGCTAATGATAATGCAAGGTTCTTTTCTGTCATTCAGCGATTTGGAAACATCTACATTTTTGACGTAAGTCAGCTTATTGAAGCCAAAGGGATTATCATCAATTAATAGATATTCATTCAGCTTATTATCGTAACATTCCGGATGAATGCCAAAAATGGTCGTGGCATTTACAGCAAGGGGGCTATCCACATAAACGGGTATCCGTGGTAATAAACCCGCCGTCTCCATTCTATCCATCATATAGACAATCTCCTGTGTTCGCCCTACGCTAAAAGCAGGAATTATCAATTTTCCTTTTTTATCAACGCAAGTATGCCGAATGACTTCTAGCAATTTATCCGCCTCATCCGGTGCTCCGAGGTGATCTTTATTGCCATAGGTTGATTCGCATATAACATAATCAAGTTTTGGCATTGGCTGCGGGTCGCGAAGGATGGGACGATTTGGTCTTCCAACATCACCGGAAAAGCCAATGGTTCTGGTTTTGCCCCCTTCCTTGATGCGTAGCGTCACATTTGCACTTCCGAGAATGTGCCCGGCATCTTTGAACAGTAGCTCCACTCCATTCGACACCTGAATCCATTTATCATAGGGAAAGCTTTCAAAATTTAGCATTGCCTCATTCGCATCCTCCATGGTGTATAACGGAATGCGTTTGCTTGCCTTTTTCTTGCGAGGAAGGACTTTCCTATTAAAAAACTCAGCATCTCTTTCCTGAATACCGGCACTATCCAATAACATAATAGCGCACAGGCTTCGAGTCGCATGTGTACAGTATATGACTCCATTAAAGCCGTCTTTCACGAACTTGGGAATCCGTCCACTATGGTCAATGTGTGCGTGCGAAAGTATCAGGCAGTCAATTTCAGCGGGGTCAAACAACCAATTTTCATTGAATTTTTTCCATGACTCCGAACGCCCTTGATACAGTCCACAATCCAGTAATATTTTATATCCGTCATCTAGCGTAATGAGATGTGCACTTCCGGTTACTTCCCTTGCTGCACCGCAAAATTTGATGTTCATTTATTTTATTTTTTTTGTAACTATTACTCCGCAATACTACTCCATTTCCGATGATACCTTTCACGCATTCAATCATTCACCAATTTCTTCCCGCCCATACGGGCACGTACCGGTGCTAAGGTACGCAAAGGTTTTCCCAATCGCCCATTCACTCATTCGCCCATTCGCCCATTCACTCACTCAATTTCCCGCTAAGGTACGCCCATACGGGCAGGCAAAGGTTTCGCTAAGTGCGCAAAGAATCACATTCCCTCATCCTCGCATTCAA
>JALVDO010000516.1 GCA_027008975.1 Saprospiraceae bacterium
CTTTTGTCCAAATCCCCGTAATTGAGATAATTGTGTCATAGAAGTTGCCAACAATTGCTCAACAGAAGTAATTCCTCCATTCACCAAAGCATTTAGCGTTCGTTGTGATAACCCTAAAATATCAATTGGAGTAAAGGCTGCTTCTTTAGCTTCTGAAGCGGCTTGTGCTTCAGCTTCTTTTTGTTTCTTCAATTTATCAAAACTTGTTGTGAAGTCTTCATCAGCATAAGCGTCTTCCAAATTAAATAATTCAAAATAACTTTGCAAAATTCCTGCTGCTAGCTTGATAGCTTTTTCTCCGTCTAAAGAACCGTCTGTTTCTACAGTCAAAATCAATTTATCAAGATTTGTTTGCTCACCAACACGCGCTGGCTCAACATCATATTTAACATATAGAACTGGTGAAAAATTCGCGTCTAACAAAATATTTTCTGGATCTTCTTCTTTCGCGGAATCCTCATTTGTAATCAAACGATAACCAACCCCTTTTTCAATTTGCAATTGAATCTTTTTCTTTGGATCAGCTTTGTCACAAGTTGCAATAACTTGTGAGGGATCTAGAATTTCAACATCTGAACTAACTTTTAGGTCTGCAGCTGTAATAACTCCAGATTTTTTCAAAGCAACTTCCGCGAATTCTTCTCCTTTGGAATGTTTTTTCAAACGAAGTTGTCGAACATTTAAAGAAATATCAAATGTTGATTCTTTCACTCCATCAATAGTTGTATATTCATTAGTATTCCCTGAAATTTTCATTTTTGTAACAGCAGTTCCTGGCAAACTAGATAATAAACATCGACGAAGAGCATTTCCTAATGTCACACCATATCCAGCCGGAAGTGGCATAACAGTCAGAACTGCTACATTTCCATCTTTTGTGATTTTTAATATCGGATTACCGATTTCGCTGTGAAGAATGTGCATTTTGGAAGGTTTAAAAAATTTATTTTAATTTTATTATCGAGAATAGAACTCAACAATCATTTGTGGATTAACGGCTTGTTCGCAGTGCTCTACTGACGGTAATCCAACAACTTTGATTGACAAAGACTTTGTGTCTACTGACAACCAAGAAGGCGCGTTGTATTTTTCGTTCGCTTCTAAATTTCCCGCGAAAACAGGAGATTTTTTAGATTTTTGACGAACTTCAATTTCGTCTCCCTCTTTAATCATAATAGAAGGAATATCTACACGACGACCATTTAGCATAAACAAACCATGCGAAACAAATTGTCGCGCTTGCATTCGAGTCATGGCAAATCCCGCTCGATATATAATATTATCAAGTCTTTGTTCTAGCAATTGCAATAAGTTACCACCAGTCACTCCTGGTTTTCGATCAGCTAAATCAAAAGTTCGGCGGAATTGTTTTTCAGATAAACCAAACATTCTCTTTAGTTTCTGTTTTTCGCGAAGTTGTTTCGCATATTCAGTAAATTTACCTTGTCGTTTACCACCATGCACCCCAGGAATAGATGGGCGTTTTCCCATTATTTTCTGGTATTTATCTGACCCGAAAAGGTTAAACCCTTCTCGTCGACATAATCTTGCTTTTGGACCTGTATATTTCATATTTTAATTTTAAACTTTACGAACTTTCTTTGGGCGGCATCCTCCATGAGGAACCCGCGAAATTGAGGCGATTGACTTAATGCCTAAACCACCATTCATTAAACCACGAATAGTTTGATCTCGAGCTGCCCCCATACCACGAACATAAACATCAACATCTTTAATTCCGTAAGCTTGTGCAACTTCTGCCACTTGTTCTGCAGAAACTTGCCCGGCATAAGGAGTTTTTTGTCGTGCTCCTTTAAATCCGTTTCGTCCTGGAGTACTCCAGCCCAAAACATTTCCCTCTGGATCTGTTAGCGTTACAATTGTATTATTCCATCCAGCTTCAATATAAACTTTTCCGCTGTCAAAACTTTTCCGAATCTTTTTCTTTACGTTTTTAGCCATAATTAGTGATATTATTTAGTAGCAACTTTTTTCTTAGCAACTGCCGCACCCTTTCTTCCTTTTCGAGTACGAGCATTAGTTTTAGTGTTTTGCCCGCGAACTGGTAGCCGACGACGATGTCGAAATCCGCGGTAAGACCCAATATCTTGAAGTCTTTTAATATTTTGATTAATTTCTCGTCGCAAATCAGCTTCTAATAGAAACCCAAACGAATCCAAAACTTCACGCAATTTTTGTTCTTGATCTGTTGTTAAATCTTTAACACGCACGCTTTCGTCTAGTTTAGCTTTTTTACAAACTAGTTTAGCTCGTGTCGGACCAACTCCGTAGATATAAGTCAAAGCGATGACTAATCTTTTTTCTGATGGAATACCTACTCCTGCAATTCTCATTTATAATTAAATTATTAAATTAACCTTGTCGTTGTTTATGTTTACCAGCTGTCGCGGGATTTTTACATATACATCGCACTACACCTTTTCGTCGAATTATCCGACAAAAGATACAAATTTTCTTAACCGATGCTCCTACTTTCATGTTATCTGCTTCTATAAGTTATAAGTCCCTCGTCAAGATTGTATGGAGAAACTTGCAGTTTCACCTTATCTCCGGGGACGATCCGTATATAATGCATTCGCATTTTT
>JALVDO010000517.1 GCA_027008975.1 Saprospiraceae bacterium
GAAAAAATCCATTTACATCAATCGCTACCTGCCAAATCTCAAAATAAGGGCCGGCGTTAAAGCCATGATACAGGAGGCAGTTGATGCACGAATTAGGCTTGGAATCGTATCAACTTCTTATGAGTCTCAAATCAAAGCATTATTGGAGTCTCAGCTTTCTGAGTTTTATCCTTTTTTCGACCCAATACTGGGAAAAGAATCGGGAAGGAAGACCAATAACAATGGATATTTACATAAGTTGTGTCTTGCCAAGATGGGTGTTCAACCTGAAGAAGCGATTGTCATAGAAGATGCAGCTTCCGGCTTGTCGGCAGCATTGTGCGCCGGTATTCCAACCGCTATTTTTTACAATGATTATACGAAAAATGACGCCTTCGATGGGGCTGCTTTGGTAGCGCCGAGTATGGCGGATTACAATTTGGATAGATTAATAACAGCAATGATATGCAAGCAACACTAACAACAATTTTAAACAAAGAATCGAAGATGCTGACAGGCGTAGCCTCGTCAGTATTAATCAAAGAAACGGCGAATACCATACGTGGGCTGTCTATGGACGGCGTGAGGGCTGCTAATTCCGGACACCCGGGTTTGCCTCTCGGTATGGCGGATGTAGCCGCAGTTTTGTGGTCTAATCACCTACAGTTTGATCCTCAAAATCCCCATTGGTTTGATAGAGATAGATTTGTATTGTCGGGAGGTCATGGCAGTATGCTACTGTATAGCCTGCTTCACCTCTATGGCTACGATTTGCCAATGGAGGAGTTGAAGAATTTCCGCCAATGGGGCAGCAAAACGCCTGGTCACCCTGAAGTACACGAAACACCCGGCGTAGAAACGACAACCGGTCCCCTCGGGCAGGGTGTAGCCAATGCAGTAGGGATGGCGCTGGCAGAAAAATCGCTTGCTGCACGCTTTAATACGGACACGCAAATCATCAATCACTACACCTACGTGATGGCGGGTGACGGAGATATGCAGGAAGGAGTATCCCATGAAGCTGCCGCTTTTGCAGGACATAATAAACTCGGTAAACTCATACTGCTCTATGATGATAATAATATCACTATTGACGGTGCGACAGATCTGTCTTTTTCGGAAAATGTTTTAGAAAGACACAAGGCTTACGGCTGGCACGTACAGTCCATCGACGGGCATGATATTGATGCTATTAACGAGGCCATTGAAAAGGCAAAACTGGAGAAGAATCGCCCCTCTATCATAGCGTGTAAGACCGTCATAGGATTCGGAAGTCCCAATCGCGGCGGTACTGCAAAAGCCCACGGCGAGCCATTTCCGGAAGAAGAAATAATCCTGACAAAGGAAGCATTGGGGCTACCGGCTGATGCCAAATTTTATGTATCAGAAAAGGTAGCCGCCATCGCAAAAGAAATGAAAGAAAGGGGAGGCACCCTATCTGCTAACTGGGTATCAAAATTAAAAAAGTACGAAGCCAACAATCCGGAATTAGCTCAAACATTGAAGGATTGCATAGCAGGAAATATACCCGTCGACGCTTTTGAAATTCCGGCTTTCTCTGCTGAGAAAACGATGGCAACAAGAGCCTCATCTGGAGCAGTATTGGATTATCTGGCTCCGCGAATCCCTGCGCTAATGGGTGGATCTGCTGACTTGACCCCATCTAACAAAACTTTCCCGAAAGGGGAGTCCTCCTTCTCTCCGGACAATCCAAAGGGACGCTACATCCACTACGGTGTACGTGAACACGGGATGGGAGCTATCATGAATGGTATGGCACTACATGGAGGTGTTTTACCTTACGCAGGTACCTTTTTTGTCTTTTCCGATTATATGCGTCCGGCTATGAGGATGGCCGCTCTTATGGAGCAACAGGTTATTTATGTATTGACACACGACTCCATAGGCTTGGGAGAGGATGGACCGACACACCAGCCAATAGCCCATCTTGCATCCCTTCGGGCAATGCCAAACATGAGCGTTATACGCCCAATGGATGCCAATGAAACAGCCGAAGCTTGGAAGATGGCTTTGAAAAACAAAAAAGGACCAACTTGTCTTGTCCTGACTCGTCAAAACCTCCCGACTTTAGACCGAAGTACAGGAATTTATGCCCCTGTCAAAAACGCACAAAAGGGAGGTTACGTCCTGACAGAGGATGAGGGTTATACAACAATACTGATAGCCTCCGGATCGGAAGTCGAGATTGCGCTTGACGCAAAAAAGATACTCAACGAGAAAGGAGAGAAAATACGGGTGGTATCCATGCCTTCAACAGATATTTTCGACAAACAATCTAAAGCATACAAGGATACTGTCCTGCCGGCTGACTGCCGAAAGAGGATAGCTATCGAAGCAGGAGCAACGCTCTCTTGGTACAAATACGTAGGCTTGGATGGTAAAGTAATCGGCATTGATCGGTTTGGTGCCTCTGCTCCTTATCAGCGATTATACGAAGAATTGGGAATCACCGCCATTCGGATTGGTAAGCTGACGAAGTATGAGGAAGATTGCTAAGCCGAATTCGGATTAATGATTTAATGCTATAATGATTTAATGCTATAATGATTTAATGCTATAATGATTTAATGCTATAATGATAGAATGAGAATTGAAACGAACCTTT
>JALVDO010000518.1 GCA_027008975.1 Saprospiraceae bacterium
TATCGGCTTTCAACGTCCCTACGTTACAGCCTTGATTGTGCCGAATTATTCCTTGCTGGAAAAGTGGTGTAAGGACAAAAAAATCCATTGGACATCGCCACAATTTATGGCACACAACATCAAAGTCATCGATAAAATTCAATCGGAAATTGACCTGCTCAACCAACGACTCTCCAATTTTCAACGAATAAAAAAGTTCACGCTTTGCCATCGGGAGTGGACAATTGAAGACGGACTTTATTCTGCTTCCTACAAGCCTATTCGCCACAGATTAATGGCAATATTTGATAAGGAAATTAAAAAGATGTACGAAGAGGCCACTGGGTAGCGAAAAAAGTAAATAGCCCTATCCCGCTTCCCCAAATCGAGCAGGGTCGCTCTCCAGCATGATGTTAAAGATGACTTCATAGACGTCCTCGGCACTCGGCTTGGAATAGTAATCACCATCTGTACTATAAGCAGGGCGGTGGGCTTTGGCCGTAATCGTCGTCGGTGCTGAATCCAGATAGCGATATCCCCCTTGCACTTCGAGTACTTCGCGCATCATATAAGCCGTGGCGCCGCCCGGCACGTCCTCATCAAAAAATACAACCCGATTAGTCTTTTTTAATGATTCCACAATTTGGTGTTCCAAATCAAACGGAATGAGTGTTTGTACATCTATCAACTCTACTGAAATCCCCTCTGCCGCAAGCATTTTCATTGCAGACTTTGCAATTCGCACATTGGAACCATAGGTTACAAGAGTCAAATCACTTCCTTCGGACAGGATTTCCGGAACGCCCAAGGGGACAGTGAAGGTTTCCAGATTTTCGGGCATCTTTTCTTTTATTCGATAACCGTTCAGGCACTCTATTATCAATGCCGGGTCATTGGATTTCAACATGGTGTTATACATTCCTGCTGCCTGAACCATATTCCTTGGAGTCAGGATATAGATGCCTCGGAGGCTACCCAGCAACATTGCCATTGGGGAACCGGAATGCCAAATGCCTTCCAGCCGGTGTCCTCGCGTCCGAATAATGACCGGAGCAATTTGTTTATTATTACTGCGATACCGAAGCGTTGCCAGGTCATCAGACAGTGGAGAGATGCCATAAAGCAAGTAGTCCAAATACTGGATTTCTGCGATGGGTCGGAGTCCGCGTGTCGCCATACCTATTGCCTGCCCGATAATCGTCCACTCTCTAATCCCCGTGTCGAAGATTCGGTGTTCGCCGTGCTTCTTCTGCAAGCCTGTAAATGCCTGATTAACACCACCTATTTTTCCCACATCTTCTCCGAAGGCATACAGGTTGGGGTGCCTGCTAAAAGCTTTATCGAAAAAGGCATTTAGTATTTCATAGCCATTTACCAGAGGAGAGGCTTCGCTATAAACTGCATGCGTAACGGGTACTTTTAGCGCAGATCGTTCAGACTCGCAATACAAGTGGGTGCTATACCGCTGAAACATCCTCTTTTTAACCTTTTCGATAAATCGCTGTATTCTTTCTTTTTCCTCACAACATCCCTCACAACTTCTCAAGGCAATAACGATACGTCGGGCATTCCGAATAATTTCTGCCCTGACGGGAATGACCAGATGATTAAACTGAGAAACAATCTCCTGAATACGCCCTTTATTTTTACACTTTTGTACAATAGAGCTATATATCACTTTGAGCTCTTCATAAATCTCCTGCACGTTGTTATAGTAATTACCCCAGGCATTATTTTTAGCCGCAAGCACCCTTTTGGCAGCAGCTTCCTCGATATTTTGCAGTTCTTTCTCATCGGCAATATTATTCTCGAGTATCCACCGCTTAAATTGCCTATTACTATCATATTTTTTTTCCCAATCAAGTCTCTCCTTACTTTTGTACCGCTCGTGTGAGCCGGAGGTAGAATGCCCCTGTGGCTGGGTCAACTCCTCGATATGAATCAAGGTGGGGACGTGTTGCTTTCGAGACAGCTCCGTAGCTTTCTCAAAGGTTTCGCAAAGAGATGGATAATCCCATCCTTTTACAGTAAATAGCTCTATACCGTTGGTGTTTTTCTTTTTCTTCATACCGGCCAAGGCTTCCGAGATACTTGCTTTGACGGTTTGTTTTTCTTTGGGGACAGAGATAGCATAACCGTCATCCCAGACGGACAATACCATAGGTACTTGCTCAACTCCTGCTGCATTCACAGCCTCCCAAAAAACACCTTCCGAGGTACTACCATCCCCAATATTGCAAAAGCAAACTTCATTTCCTTGATTAGATAAAGGAGAGTTCTTCAATAAAGGGTTTTCGCGAAAAGCTTTAGAGGCGGCAGCCAGCCCGAATCCCCTCGCCATTTGTCCCGCAGTAGTAGAGACATCGATGCTAATATTGTACTGTTCTTTTAATGGAAGCCAGTTGTCATCTTCATCAATTGAAGGGGTGCAGTGATGACCGGTCATCTGCCGACCTCCGGAAAAAGGGTCGTTATCACAATCGCCGTATAACTGTGCAAAAATATCTTCGGGTGTTGCCAACTCAAGTGCCAACATCAACGTAAACCCTCGATAATAATCGGCTCTGAAGTCACCTTTTTTGAAAACCCTTGCCATTGCGACCTGAAGTAATTCCTTC
>JALVDO010000519.1 GCA_027008975.1 Saprospiraceae bacterium
CTGATGGCCCATTTAATTTTTTGAATAAAGACCTATTACCACCATCAAGCCGTTCTTTTAGTGATGATAATCCTGCTGTTTTTGAACCTTATTATATTGTTTATAGCGTGGATGAAGCAGGGAATAGAAGCCACGCCTTTGCCGCCTTGGCAATGGTCGTCGACCACGATCCTCCCAAGCCTCCCCGTGGCCTCGCCGGAGAAGTCGACACCACCGGCATCGTTACCTTCCACTGGAATCGAAACACAGAAGAAGACTTACTTGGCTACCACATCTACATGGCAAATGGCAAAAACGACGTCTATCGCCAATTGACCAAGCATCCCATCCGGTTGACTTCTTTTCAGGATACCGTGACGATGAAGGCACTCAATAAGAAAATTTACTACAAGATTACCGCCTTGGATTACAACAACAATCCATCGCCTTATTCGGAGATATTGGTGGTCGAGCGACCGGACATTATTCCTCCGGCGGCACCTTCTATTTATAAATATGAAGTAGGGGAGGAGCAGGTGAATTTGATATGGCACAACAGTTCGTCCGATGATGTAAAAGAGCATCGGTTATTGCGCCGGCAGGAAGGGACATCAGCACCTGTTGAGCTTTTGTCTTATCGAAAGGGGGCACAAACCACATTTACCGATACAACCGTTGAAATGGGGGCAGTTTACACCTACACTTTGTCTGCCGAAGATGAAGCCGGAAATGTAACAGTCTCCACTCCTCTTACTTTGAGCGTGTATGATCACGGACGGCGACCGGAAGTGAACAACCTTCGGGTCGAGTTTGATAAAACCAGTAAAATGGCTCATCTGAGCTGGACCTATGGCCAAACTTCCGGTCAATTTCGGTTTGTCGTGTTTAAAGGGGCAAAAGACCGTCCCCTATCCAGCTATAAATCGACCGCCGCCAACCAACTCGAATATTCGGATTTTATCCGGGAAAAAGGACTATACCGGTACGCCGTAAAAGTCATCTACGCCGACGGTGGTGAATCGGAATTGAGCCGGCCCGTCCGATTGGAAGTAGCGGAATAAGCACCGGAGGTTTCAACCGCCCGTCTTTAAAAAGATACAAAACACAGCAATGAAAAAAATAATTCTCATATTAGTTTTAGTTATTATTTGTTTGACACAAAACAGCTTCGCTCAGGATATTGAAAGCTTTAAGTCCGCAAAACCTTTCTCCTATTCCGGAGCGATAGCTGTTCATTCGGGGTTTTATCAGGCAAATGGGATTGCCGGTCGCTCCCCAAAATCCATCTGGGGGCTGAGCGGCAACCTCAACTTTACCCTTTACGAAAAGTTAAACCTGCCCTTCTCTTTTACCGTTGGGCGCTATGGTGCCAGCGGGACTTATCCCACCTTTGGGCAGGTAGGCATTAGCCCGAGTTACAAATGGGTGACGCTACATTTGGGGTATCGCAATATGAATTTCTCACCTTACACCCTTGCCGGTCACACCTTTCTCGGGGCGGGAGTCGAGCTAAAGCCCAAGAAAATACTCCGGCTGTCTGCCATGTACGGGCGCTTGCGCAATGCCGCAGAGGTCGATACTACCCATTCCTTCGTCAAGCCCGCTTTTAAACGGACAGGGATGGCGTTGAAGCTCGGATTTGGCGATGATGAGGATTTCATAGACTTCATCTTTTTTAAGGGGAAGGACGACAAAAATTCATTGGCTGTAGCCCAAAATAAAATAACACCTGCCGAAAATTTAGTCTTGGGAATAAGTGCCCAAATTCCCCTGTTCAAAGTACTTAGGATTCACTATGATATCGGTGCCAGCGTATTCACGAGAGACCAAAATTCAGCAGAAGTGCTCTCCAAGGAGTTATCCGATAACCTCAACCGCTTTAGTGACCTCGGTATCTTTGATGTCAAGGCATCGACCCGGGCAAATCTGGCGCAGAAACTTAGCTTGGCATTCACCCGCTCCAAGGTGTTTTCCGCTCGGGTGGAATACGAACGCATCGACCCACAGTACGAGACCATGGGGGCTTACTTCTTTGCCAATGATTTGGAGCGGCTGACGATTTCGCCTTCGTTGCAGCTATTCCAAAACAAAGTAAGCCTAAGCGGCAGCTACGGACTCCAACGCAACAACCTGCTTGGCGACCGCACCGAGACGACGAATAAAAACATCGGCTCTGCCAACCTCGATATTCATCCCAATGCCAAATTCGGGCTGAATGCCAACTACTCCAATTATTCCATCTATCAGCAGTCGGGGCGATTGGATTTGAACGACACCATTGCCTTCAACTTGGCGACAACAACCATTGGTTTTACTCCTCGATTGACCATCCAACGCGATAAGGTGATGCACAGCCTTATGCTCAATGCCAACTACCAAAAGAGCAATCAAGATAATAATTTGTTTTTTGAGAACAGTCAGGATTTTGAATCAAAACTTATCGGTCTCAATCACAGCCTCGTTTATCTTGAGAGCCAATTCAGTCTGAATACGGGTGTCAATTATCAGAGTTTTTCCGTCGCCGGTATCGAAACGGAACTCATGGGCGGTACCATTGGTGTCAACTTGCCCATTGTGGATAGCAAACTCAATCTCAGCCTGTCCGGCTCCCTAAACG
>JALVDO010000520.1 GCA_027008975.1 Saprospiraceae bacterium
TAGTAATTCGCCATCCAGCCCAACCGCTGCGGGTGGTGCATAACCAAGGCGAGTGGCATTAGTAGGGATACTTGCCTCCTGATATTGCCTGACGATCGCGGGCAAATGTCCTTCCTCGTTTCCAAACCGGATATCTATGCCTCCAAAAATCATTTGCGCCATCAGGTCGGCAACCAGGGGCGTGGGATTAATACCGGCTATAACCGCTTTTGCGGGGAGTTGTTCCAGGGAGGATAAATCCTGCCCGCCTTTACTAAACACAGCGAGAACGACGGCTATTTCTTTCTGTGGGAGGCTCTCGAGATAGACGCTTAACGTGGGGAGCTTTTCACGCTCAATAGCGATAATAAGCGTCGTAGCTTTGGTATTGATATTATTTGGCAGATGCCCTCTCTTCATATCGTCGATGAGGACGGGGTCGTATTTGTCAATTGTTTGTAAAAGCGTATTTGTAAGTCGCTCGTCATCAAGATAAGAAAAAAAAGCAATTTTCTCCTTCTCCAAATTCTTGATGGGAATAAAGAAAGCGTCGTTTTTTATCAACTGGACGTTCTCTTTTGCCTGTGAATAGGCTGCCAGTTCGAGAGAGTCACGATTTTGGCTGTAGCCAAAATGAGAACACAGCAATAGTAGGGACAGTGCTGCCAAAAAATTTCTATACATCATAACCTTTGCATTTTGACTGCAAAGTACGATGATTTTGAGTCGTTGCCAAAAAAATGGGAAATCAAAACAAATCATTAAGCGTTAGTTCCCGATCGACCAGACCGGTGCTATATTGATTGGACAGAATTCCGTAAGTGGTAATGAAAGTGAGAAATATCTGTTTTTTAGTTTTAGAATAGTGCTTGAATAAGGTAACTTTCCTTCTCAATTCCTGCGCGTAGGCCTTGCTTATAATAAACTCTGAGTTGGCGAATTTTATCTCACAAAGGTTAATGACCCGATCATTCCTGTCAATGAGAAGGTCAATTTGACAGCCGGGCATTCCATCCTCTCCTTTATGATAGAAGGAAGAATGAGTCGAAAATACACCTGAGATGCCTAATGCCTTCTTTATTTGCGGTAAGTGCTTAAGACTTATACTTTCAAAAGCGTAGCCACTCCATGCTTTATAAGCAGGTGTTTGGTAATAATTTTCCCAAATGCCAATGCCCTCTTTTTTTAACTTTTCTATAAATTTTAGATAAAAAAGTGAATACTCATCCGTTAGCCTGTAAAGCGTGTCTCTTTTTCTTTTACCAAGAGGGAAATATTCGGAAATAAAATCCGACTGTAATAATTCTTCCAATGTCTTTGAAAATCCGCCTCCATTGGAAAGCTTGGTTATCCTTAGTATTTCACTACGTGTGAGCCCTGAATGCTTTGATGCCAATGCGCGAATAATGGCAATATGATTTTCTGCGTGGTCAAAAAGGGAGGGATAAAGTTGGTCAAATTCATCAAATAATAATCCGGATGAAGGATTAAAACAAATCCGGTCGATATTTTGGGCGACACTTTCACCTGCCTGAATTTCTTTTAAGTAGTGCGGGATACCACCGGTCACCATATACAATTCGGCAATCTGATACCGGTCAAATTTTACATTTCTACTATGCAAAAACAATTCTGCCTCCTGGAGTGTAAACGGCTTTAGATTGATGCGTTTTGTTATTCTATTATAAAGACCGCCTTTATTTTGTACTACCTTTCGAATCATCCAGGATGCTGCCGAACCGCATATCACCACGACTACGTCGTTTTTTACTGCCCAACTATTCCAAAAGAAGCCAAATGCTTTCAAAAAGCCGGATCGATGGCTTGCCAGCCAGGGAAGTTCATCAAAAAAGACTACTCGTTTTCGGTTTTTGTCCTTCCCTTCGAGATAAAGTATCAAGAGTCGGAAGGCTTCCATCCACGTATTCGGACGCGACACCGGTAAAGAGGTTTTGGCATATAAATTCAGGGCAATCGCAAAGTTTTCCAATTGCTCTTGTTTGCTTGCTTTTTGAATTCCTGTAATCTCAAAATCAATTTCCCCCGCATAGGCGGATTGTACCAAAAATGTTTTACCCACCCGACGACGACCTATGACAGAAATCAACTCTGACTCATTTGAGTTCAAAGCCTCTTGTAAGATGGCGGCCTCTTTTTTACGACCTATTAGTTCCTTTTTATTCATTATTACTCGCTTTAAGTTGTAAAAGTACATAGATAAAGCGAGTAATGCAAATTTATTACTCGCTTTAAGTCGTAAAAATACATAGATAAAGCGAGTAATGCCATTTAGCAATCAATTAATACAGGATTTCCTCATAAAAAGCAGGGCAGCAACAAGAATTTTTGCAAAGCAAAAAATCCTGTAAATCCTGTCGGTAAAAGGGCTAATTTTGTCAAAGAAAATTGGTAACTACTTACCATCTCATAATGTAAGCTTGTAATATGGGAGCATTTGCCATATCTTTACGTTTAAGATTACAGGGCTACGCCCCTAATTAATCCATTGCTAGTCGTTGTTACGAAGATATTAGGGCTACGCCCCAGATAACATTTGGGGACATCCGATACATAAATATATCCTCTACATAGTGCTCTGACAAGATTAAATTAT
>JALVDO010000521.1 GCA_027008975.1 Saprospiraceae bacterium
TTTTATTTTGGTATAACATTTAATTATCCACTTGCTATTTTGTACCTTTGCGGATTGTTTTACACCAAATCCGCTTAGGCGTCATGACAGATTTAAAGAAAAGGATAGACGAATTCATCTCGAGTAGTGCCAATTCTATGTCGAGAAGAAAGGGGAAAAAACTATATGAAGATGATAAGTTTGAGATTCAAAACATTGACAAAGAACGCCAGATAGCCAACTTCATCGCCTACGGCACCAGAAAGTACAACGTCCAGATTGACTACTATCAGAATCCCATCAAAGCAAGGTGTTCCTGTCCTTACGACTGGGGAGGCATCTGCAAGCATATCGTCGGTGCGGCGCTTTTGTTAAAAGACCAAATGGGGGAGGAGTACATTGAAGAGCGGAAAAGACTTCAGAAAAAAAAGAAAAAGATTGAAGAACTAAAAAAGGTCATCGCACAAAGTGCCACTCCCCAATCTTTTCCAATTGGCAGGCTTGGGAAAATAGACGAAAACTTCGGACAATCTGCTCTTAGGTTGGTAAGGAAAGACGTCTATGGCTACGTGAAATACCTCAAAAAAGAAGAGAATAAAATGACCTTCGATATCCAGACCTCCAACAATTATTGGAGCTACTATGCGGGTCAGAAAAACAGGGTTGTTTTAACCATTGAGAAGGGGGAGGTCTTTATGGCCTGTAATTGTTCTTCCGGCAAACGGTTACCCTGTGGTCATATAGGATTCGTCATTGAACATATACAAAGCGAATTGCCTGAAAATGCACTGCTCGCACTGACCCCGGGCTATAAAGAGCACTTGCGCAAAAAACTTTCTGAAAGAACGGGAATACCTCTCGTGAAAATCAAACAGTATTACAAATACGATCAGGAAGAACAGCGCTATGTTCCAACCTCGAAATCAAAGGGCGTGTTCATGTTCGACAATGGGGTTAATTTGGGACTGAAGCAGAGCATCACTTCTATTTTTTCTAAAAAATCGGACTTCTCCTTTGCTGTTCCCTATTCCGTTACTGAAAAACAGGAACAACTCGGCTATGTTGTATGGTTTCACGGTAAAGGAACGGGGCCACATGTCATCCCAATCAGTGGAAAACCAACCCCCGACCGTGAGGAAATGAAATACATCAAAAACTTCGCCAATGCCAATGGAGTCGTTTTAAAACAGGATGATGGGGACAAACACCTGCTCGGATTGATAAAATTGTATGAGTCAAGTGTAAATGAATATTCTGCCAAGACGACTCCGGATGACAGATTAAAAGAAGTTTTTAGCAAATTTCACGATTTGCTACAGCCGCTTTCGACCCGCGAGTTTCTATTTTTCAATATGGACAATGCTTACCAGCTTTCTAAAAATGTCAAAAAGTCATCCCTCATACGGATGAAAGTTGCGGAAACACCCTGCACATTCTTTCTCCGTTTAGAAGAGACAGAGTTCTTCTACGAGCTGACGCCCATGCTGAAATTGGGAGAGGATATAGTACCTCTTGATTATTTTGGGAAAAACAGACGAGGGCAGGATTTTAGCCTTTTTGGGGTATTTTACAATGGGCAACTTTGGACGTTTTCGGGATTGAACGAAGCCACCGCTCTACACGCTTTCTTCTATGAAACGGACAGGGTATTCAGAGGGCTAAAAAATGAGTTCGATGCCTTTTATGAGACAATCGTATTGCCCCTTTCCAAGGATTTTCACATCGAATTTGTCAACATTAAAGAAAAAGAAATAGTGCATCAGCAACTCATCCCTAAGAAAAGGCAGCTCTTTCTGTCAGAATTGTCAGACTTTATTCTTTTTACACCACAGGTATTGCACCAAAACGATATAAAGACCAATATTTTGAGTAAAGACTCTCCTTTGTCAAAAAAGGGAGATGCCATAATCGTCCACAAACGGGATGAAGAATACGAAGCTGCCTACAAAACCTTCATGGATGAATTACACCCGGAGTTCTCGAAACAGCATTATGATGAATTTTATTACCTGCCCGTTGCAACCATCCTCGACGATAATTGGTTTTTTGATGCTTTCTCAAAATTTGCGGAAGCGGATATTGAGGTTTTTGGCGTAAATGACCTGAAATCCATCAAGTATTCACCCCATCAGGCAAAAATAAGTACGGGTATTAAATCGGGCATTGACTGGTTTGATGTGGAAATCCAGCTTTCTTTTGGAGATGAGCAGGTCAAGTTATCCACCCTCAAAAAAGCCATTATGCGCAACGAGCGCTTTGTCAAATTGAGCGATGGGAAGATGGGGATACTCCCGGAAGAGTGGTTCGAGAAATTGCAAAAAATATTCAGAGCCGGAGAGATAAAAAAAGGAGAAGTCAAAATTTCCAAACTCCGCTTTAATATTGTGGACGAGCTTTTTGAAGATATCGACGATGCCGGTATCCTCAAAGAGCTGGCAGAAAAAAAGCGCAAGCTCAAAAAATTCAAACAGATAAAAAATGTCAAAATACCGGATAACATTCGGGCAGATCTGAGGGATTACCAACTCGCAGGTTTCAATTGGATGAATTTCCTCGATGAATTCAAATGGGGAGGGTTACTTGCCGATGATATGGGGTTAGGAAAGACACTTCAGGCGCTGGCCTTCATCAAAAAACAGGCAGAAAAAAGCAAAAAGCCCAATCTGGCAATCGTTCCCACCTCTTTATTGTACAATTGGGAAAACGAAATCAGTAAGTTTGTCCCCGACCTGAAATACGTCGTTTACCATGGGGGTAACAGGAAAGAATTGAAAGACGATATTAAAAAATATCAACTAATTATCACTTCATACGGCGTGGTCACCAATGATATCGAAGACCTGCGTACCATATCCTTCAATTACATTTTCTTGGATGAGTCTCAGG
Source organism: Saprospiraceae bacterium (assembly GCA_027008975.1). Lineage (GTDB taxonomy): Bacteria > Bacteroidota > Bacteroidia > Chitinophagales > Saprospiraceae > JALVDO01. Next base: position 2,866 of record JALVDO010000521.1, read on the forward strand.
CTATCAAAAATATGGCTTCCAAGCGCTATAAGGCTGTGCGGCTGCTAAAAGCCCGAAACAGAATAGCGATGACGGGAACGCCAATTGAGAATAATACTTTCGACTTGTTCTCCCAAATGAATTTCCTGAATCCCGGGTTCCTTGGTATGGCAACTTCCTTTAAGTCGGACTACTCCAAGCCCATTGATGGCAAAGGAGACCAAAAAGTCGCTGCCGAATTGCAGAAAATGATTGGTCCGTTCTTGCTTCGCCGTACCAAAGAACAGGTAGCCAAGGAACTACCGCCCAAAATCGAAGACTACATTTACTGTGAAATGGGCGAAGAGCAGATGAAAGTCTATAAGGCTTTCAGGAATAAATACCGCGACTTTCTCCTGAATAAAATCGAAGAAGACGGACTCAACAAAAGCAAGTTGCACGTGTTGGAAGGCCTCTTGAAGCTACGGCAAATATGTGATTCTCCCGCCCTTTTGGCAGATAAAGAGGACTACGGTGACGAAAGTGTCAAAATCGACACCCTGCTACAACACATCCGCGAGAAAACCGGTAATCACAAGATTTTAATCTTTTCTCAATTCGTCAAAATGCTACACCTCATCCGAAAAGAATTGGAAAAAGAAGGTATCGTCTTTGAATATCTCGACGGACAATGTACTCCTTCCCAAAGGAATGATAGCGTCAATAATTTTCAGGACAATGAAGCTTGTCGCGTCTTTCTCATCAGCCTCAAAGCAGGAGGAACGGGACTGAATCTCACCGCTGCCGACTACGTCTATATCGTTGACCCTTGGTGGAATCCCGCCGTTGAGAATCAGGCAATCGACCGGACACATCGCATCGGACAAAACAAACACATCATCGCCTACCGCATGATATGTAAGGATACCGTAGAGGAAAAAATAATGAAATACCAGCAGCGAAAACTCAAAGTCGCATCGGATATCGTACAGGCAGAAGAAAGCTTTATGAAATCCCTATCCTCCGAGGATATTACCGATTTATTTGGATGATAAATTATCACCTTGTCATTCCTTGGACTTTTTATCGAAAAAATAAAAATAGCTTAGCATATTGCTAGGGAATTGTGTAACTTTGTCGTCCTTCTTAATTCATGTAAAATAAAATCAAGTTTTATGGCTTTTGATATTGATATGATTAAAAATCATTACGAAAATTTACCGGCTAAACTATCAAAGATAAGATCGGTTTTAGATAGACCCCTAACCCTTGCAGAAAAAATACTTTATTCGCATATCCATCCCGAATCTCCGCTTCGACCTTACGAAAGAGGTAGGGATTATGTATTCTTTTCTCCTGATAGAGTCGCGATGCAGGATGCAACGGCGCAGATGGCATTACTGCAATTCATGATGGCGGGAAAAGACAAGGTTGCGGTACCCTCTACCGTCCACTGTGACCACTTAATTCAAGCTAAAGTCGGAGCAGATCAGGATTTGAAAATTGCAGAGGATATTAACTCGGAGGTATATGACTTTCTTCATTCAGTATCGAACAAATACGGAATTGGATTTTGGAAGCCGGGAGCGGGTATTATTCATCAAGTTGTTCTCGAAAACTACGCATTCCCGGGAGGAATGATGATTGGGACTGACTCCCACACGGTCAATGCCGGCGGATTGGGGATGGTCGCTATCGGTGTAGGTGGTGCGGATGCGGTTGATGTGATGGCAGGGATGCCCTGGGAATTAAAGATGCCAAAGCTAATTGGCGTCAAGCTAACCGGTCAATTGAGTGGCTGGGCTTCAGCCAAAGATGTTATCTTGAAGGTGGCAGATATTCTCACCGTGAAGGGCGGTACCGGGGCCATTATCGAATACTTTGGCGAGGGTGCTTTGGCTTTGTCCTGTACCGGTAAGGGCACCATTTGCAATATGGGTGCTGAAGTGGGGGCGACTACCTCAACATTTGGATACGATGATTCTATGGAGCGATATCTTCGTGCAACAGGTCGGGAGGATGTTGCCGATTTGGCCAATAAAGTGCGCGGACACCTGACAGCAGATCCGGAAGTATATGCCAATCCCGATAAATACTTTGATCAGGTAATCGAGATTAACCTCTCTACCTTAGAACCTATGCTGAATGGCCCTTTTACACCCGACCTGGCAACGCCTATTTCTGAAATGAGAGACAGAGCCAAGGAAAATGGCTGGCCAATGGAAGTAGAGGTTGGTTTGATTGGGTCCTGCACCAACTCTTCTTATGAAGATATTTCAAGAGCGGCTTCTCTTGCCCAACAGGTATTGGACAAAGGGCTAAAGACCAAGGCTAAATTCACGATTACGCCGGGCTCAGAACAGGTGCGATACACCATAGAGCGCGATGGGTTTATTGATATATTCGAGAAAATAGGCGCAAGCGTTTTTGCCAACGCCTGTGGTCCCTGTATCGGACAATGGGCAAGACCCGGCGCCGAAGAACAGCGCAAAAACACCATCGTACACTCTTTCAACAGAAACTTTTCCAAGAGGGCTGACGGCAATCCCAATACACATGCCTTTGTCGGTTCGCCCGAATTGGTTACGGCTATTACCGTAGCTGGCGATTTAGGATTTAACCCTATGACAGATTACTTGGTCAACGATAAGGGCGAAAAGGTGAAATTGGATCCTCCTACGGGCGAGGAATTGCCAACACGGGGGTTTGAGGTGGATGATCTGGGCTATGTCCCCCCGGCAAAGGATGGTAGCAAGGTTGAAGTAAAAGTCAGTCCGACTTCTAAGCGATTGCAGTTGCTAACACCCTTCAAGCCGATTACGGATGAAGAGCTCCACAATATGCGTATTCTGATTAAAGCCAAAGGCAAGTGCACAACCGACCACATCTCCATGGCAGGTCCTTGGTTGAAATACAGAGGGCATTTGGAAAACATTTCCCAAAACTGCTGTATTGGCGCAGTCAATTACTTTAATGGAGAGACCAATAATGTATTGAATTTGGTGGAAAATAAATATTTGCCCGTTCCCGAATCGGCGCTTGTCTATAAAAAGCACGATATCGGAACCGTCATTTTTGGGGAGGAAAATTACGGAGAAGGATCTTCGCGTGAGCATGCGGCAATGGAGCCTCGATTCCTTGGCGTAAAAGCAGTTATTGTCAAATCGTTTGCCCGTATTCACGAGACAAACCTAAAGAAGCAGGGATTGCTTGGCCTAACATTTGTCAATCCGGATGACTATGAAAAAGTTCGTCAGGACGATGTCATCGACATAGAGGGATTTACAACGATGGCTCCCGGCAAAAACCTCATGGTCGTATTAAACCACGCTGATGGCAGTGTTGATAAATTTGAAGTGGCGCACACCTACAATGAAGCGCAAATCGAATGGGTGCGATATGGCTCTGCCCTGAATAAAATCAGAGCAGAAGTGGCTTAATTTAACTTTTAAAGTGTTTACAAAAACGACCGGTTAGTCTTTGATTAACCGGTCGTTTTTTATGTTTATAATCAAAAATAGGTGGTCTATTACCTAAATAATGACATTTTTTTTCCTCCTTTAATTAAAAAAGTAATGATTTATTCTATCTTTAAGGCGACATATTCCTCCTGAATTATTTTTTATTCATTAAAATCGACTTAATTATGTTAAAGGAATTTAAGGAATTTGCAATGAAGGGCAACCTTGTTGACATCGCTGTTGCGTTTGTCATGGGTGCTGCCTTTGGAAAGGTCGTTACGACTTTCACCGCAGGCATTGTCTCACCCCTGATTGGTATGATTTTCAACACGGACTTCAACAAATTGAAGTATGTATTGAAAGCGGGAGCAGCAGAAGTTAAAGATGCTTCGGGAGCAGTCGTGACTCCGGCAGTAGAAGAGGTCGCCGTTAAATACGGTGAATTTCTCACCGCGGTACTCGATTTTATTATCGTTGCATTTGTCATGTTCTTAATTGTGAGAGGCATCACTAATATGAAAAAGAAGAAAGAAGAGGAAGCTCCGGCTCCACCTCCGGGACCATCTGTCGAGGATCTGTTGACAGAGATTCGAGATGCTTTGAAAAAGTAAACAATCAAAATTGAACGACGAGGGAGCAAAACTGCTTCCTGAGTATTAAAAAACTCAAAACAAAACGATTGGGAGCCCGGAATGACTTTTTCGGGCTCTTTTTTATTCCGTTTGCGGTACCAATTGTAGTATTTCCCATCTTTCTTTCGTTCTCAATAAAAACACTAAGTTCATGTTAGTAACAAATTGCATATCAGGTAGTCTTGATCCGTATGTTCCCTCCGAAGAACGGCCTTGGAACGAAGAAAGGGTCAAGCATCTTTACCGGCGCCTTCAATATGGGGCTCCTCCACAACAAATAAGTGAGGCACTTGCACTGAATCCAACAGACATTGTCGATCAACTAATCACAGAAGCAGTCAATGCACCACTCCCTCCTGCTCCTGAGTGGGCAACGTGGGCATATAGCGACTACGATGACTTCTTTCCTCAACAGGAAGAACAGTTTATCGAATGGATAATAGCCTGGGTAAGGGAAATGAAGAATGTCGGATTGCGTGAAAAACTATCACTCTTCTGGCACAACCACTTCGTCACGCAAATAGAGACCTACATCTGTCCTTCGCAGATGTATTCCTATCATACCCTTTTGCGAACTTTTGCCCTAGGAGACTTCAAGCAATTCGTGTACGAAATAGGTAAAACGCCGGCGATGCTCGTTTATCTCAATGGCGTAGAAAATACCAACGAACAACCCAACGAAAACTATGCACGCGAGCTATTTGAACTATTTACTTTAGGGCGTGATAATGGCTATACGCAGGAGGATATTGAAGAAGCTGCCCGAGCGCTGACCGGCTGGGTCGGTTATACCGATTATTGCACAGGCATTGACTTTGTACCTTTGGCTCATGACTCGGGAGAAAAAACTATTTTTGGACAAACGGGCAACTGGAATTATGATGACCTTAACGAGCTGATTTTTTCTCAAAGAGGGGAAGAGGTCGCTCGGTTTATTTGCACAAAGATTTACACTTACTTTGTCCATCCGGAAGCCAATGAACTAATCATTGAAGGACTGGCTCAAACCTTTAGAGACAGCAACTGGAGCATTGAGGCAGTTTTGCGGCAGCTATTCAAAAGCGAACACTTCTTCGATGACTACGCCATTGGTACACTTATCAAGAGTCCATCTGATTATTTCTTACAGACTGTTAATACTGCTGATTTTCCGGTTAACGATGAATTGATGCAAGCCATTACTTATTACACCTTTATTCTTGGACAGGAATTATTCAACCCCATTGATGTAGCCGGCTGGCCAGGCAATAGAACGTGGATTGACAGCACCTATCTGACGGTGAGATGGGAAACAAATGACGGATTACTATACTACCTCTACCAAAACTCTCCGGAGGTATTTGTCACGCTTGCCATTGTATTGACGCAGGACTCTAATAATCCTGAATTTATTACCAGGAAGATTATAGATTATTTCATTCCGCACGGTTTGAATGAGGAAAGTCTGTATGACAATGCAACGGCCGTATTCAAAGCCGATGTACCCCAAAATTATTACGATAACGGCCAATGGAATTTATCATGGGAAACAGCCGCCGCACAGGTAGCATTACTTCTTCAATACATATCGAGGTTTCCCGAATTTCAATTGTACTAAAATATTCAAAAATGAGCAAGAAGCAGCATAAGAATAGTAAAAAGATAAACGGTAGTGCCAAAGAGGATGGGTTTGCACACGAATTAGCGCACCGAGACTGGAGTCGAAGACTCTTTTTGAGGAATGTCGGCCTGGCGGGAAGCCTCTCCATGATGTTTGGCAAAATACCATTAACGGCAATGGCGTCTTCCCCGCTGGCACGGGCACTTGCCGCTGACGAATCCGATAGAGTGCTGGTATTTATCCGGCTTAAGGGAGGAAATGATGGGTTGAATACCATCGTCCCGCTATACGATTATGGCACTTACCAGGCAGTTCGGCCAGACATTCACATCCCTCAAAACGAAATAATTCAGCTAAGCCCTGAATTGGGTATGCCAAACACCATGAGTGCATTGGAGAGCCTTTGGTTGGATGGGCAAATGAAGGTAATCAATAATGTGGGTTACCCCAATCAAAATTTATCCCACTTCAGATCAACCGATATTTGGAATTCGGCAAGCGATGCCGATGTATTTGACTCTTCAGGATGGCTTGGAAGGTTTTTTGACCAACAATACCCCGACTTTATTACCAACCCTCCGGACGACCCGCCTGCCATTCAGATTGGAGGATTTGGCAATATCCTTTTTGATAATGAGGAGGGTACTAGTCTAGGAATGACCGTCAGCAACCCCGATCAACTGTACCAACTGGCACAAACAGGTCAGCTATATGATCCACTCAACGTACCGGAATGCTACAGAGGGGAGCAATTGACCTTCCTCCGTTCGATAGCGAATAGCACCTACAAATATGCCGAGATTATTGCCGAGAAGTATAACCTTTCGAGCAATAGTGTCGAATATACGACTTCGCTCGGCGAGCAGTTGGCTTTGGTCGCACGCTTAATAAAAGGAGGATTAAAAACAAAGGTCTATATGGTCTCTCTCGGTGGTTTTGACACACACGCCAATCAATTGACCAATCATCCGGCTTTATTAAACGACTTATCGGAAGCTGTAAAATCATTTTATGAAGATTTAGGCAATACTGACCACGCCAAGAATGTCATTTCTGTTACGATTTCTGAATTCGGTCGAAGAATAGAACAAAATGCTTCGGGAGGGACAGACCATGGCGCAGCAGCCCCAATGATGGTATTTGGCGAGGGGCTTGAGGGCAACGGCTTCCTTGGCTCCAACCCCGACCTAACGGATGTTGATGAA
>JALVDO010000522.1 GCA_027008975.1 Saprospiraceae bacterium
ATGCAGGCCTCCTGCGTCGGCTTGCCCAATCCTAAGTTAGCTTGCCAAAGCGGAATCTCCTTTACAATATAAATAGTTTTTAGTATCTTAGCACCTCAAAAGCAGCATCATGAAAAAACTTCCAATCGGGATACAAACTTTGAGCAAAATAATCGAAGGTGATTTTGTTTATGTTGATAAAACTGAAATCGCCTACAATTTAATTCAAAAAGCAGGATATTATTTTCTCTCCCGTCCGCGTCGATTTGGGAAGAGTTTGTTTTTGGATACGCTCAAGGATATATTTGAAGGGCGAAAAGAACTTTTCGAGGGGTTGTATATCTATGACAAATGGGATTGGGAGGTGACGTATCCGGTATTAAGAGTAAGTTTGGGCTCGGGGGTAATTAGGACTATTGAAAAATTAAAGGACAGGTTAAATTGGATATTGAAAGATGTAGAAAGAGATGTTGAAATAAAATGTAATTTAACTGATCCGGAAAAATGTTTGAAGGAATTAATTATAAAATCTTATCAAAAATACAATCAAAAGGTAGTCATCCTTATCGATGAATACGACAAACCCATCCTAGATAACATCACTAACGAGGATGTCGCCCGCGAAATGCGAGATGCGATGAAAGACTTTTACGGAGTGATAAAAGACAATGACGCCTATATCCAATTCGTATTTATCACCGGAGTCAGCAAGTTCTCAAAGATGAATTTGTTTAGCGGATTGAATAACCTTGAAGACATCACGCTGAATCCCAATTACGGCGACATTTGCGGCTATACTCATAATGATTTGCTAACGGTCTTCAAAGAGCACTTGCAGGGAGTTGATATGGAAAAGGTAAGACAGTGGTACAATGGCTATAATTATTTTGGAGACAAAGTGTATAATCCGTTTGATGTTTTGCTTTTCATTTCCAATAAATTTGAGTTTAGCAATTATTGGTGGGAAACGGGCAATCCTTCTTTCCTGATTGATATGCTGAAAACCCGGAATTATTATATTCCTGAATTGGAAAACTTTGTTGCCAATAAGGAAATTCTCAATACTTTTGATGTTGACCACATTGAATTGGTAGCGTTGCTTTGGCAAACGGGATACTTGACTATTACCGAAAAAATCGAAGATGTGTTTGGCGTTGAATACACTTTAGGCATTCCAAATAAAGAAATAAGCATATCGCTAAACAGCCTGTTTGTTACTTATCTGACTACTCAGACAATTGAAAAGTTAAAACAGCAAAAACGCTTGCTGTATATGCTCCGAAATGCTGACCTGAACGGCTTCAAAGATGCACTTTTTACTCTTTTTGCCTCCATTCCCTACAACAACTTCACCAATAGTAAGCTTCCGGATTACGAAGGCTATTATGCAAGCGTAGTATATGCTTATCTGGCAAGTATAGGATTGGACATTATACCGGAAGATACCACCAACTTGGGCAGAATGGATTTGTCGGTCAAACTCGAAGGCAAGGTATTTATTTTTGAGTTTAAACTAACGGAAAAAGCGACCGGAAATGCGCTGAAACAAATCAAAGAGCGGAGATATTGGGAAAAATTCCAAGAAGATGCTGATAATATTTACCTTATCGGTATCGAATTCAGCCGTGAGAATAGGAATATTATCGGTTATGAATGGGAGAAGATTTAAGCCTGCCCGCGTGCCCGAACTGGGGTATGGGGGTGGTTTCCGCATCACTTTGATACCTTCCGACTGCCAAAAGGCACCTCACCTCCTTATAACATAAAACGACGTATCCTGAAGCACAAAATATTTCGAGGGCAAATCATCGTACTTGAATAGTCCCCATCTTGTTACAAATTTTTTGTTGTGGTGCAGCATCCAATCGAGGTTGTTGTCCGAGTCCGTCACCATGATGGAGGTGGTATGTCCGGTACGGATAGTCGACAGCAGCCAGACTTCGTAGGGGGTAGCCCAACTCATCAGTAGTTTTGACTTCATCTTATCGGTTTGCGGGATGAGTACCTTTTTATGTTCCTCTTTGGATACTTCGTCGATTAATTCGTTTAGATAATCAACTCTGTTGGTGTAGAAGCGGTGGGTGTGATAAATATCTGCTATCCTGATAATCAGAACGAGGAGGAGTGCCCTGATGATTTGCTTCCGATTAAAACGGGGAGCCACATCAAAAACCAAGGGGAAGATGACAAAAATGGATAGTGGCAGGTATAAGTTCTCCATGTAAAATCGCTCTGCCCCATCGGGAAAGGAGACGTTGACGATTAGCAAGTATCCGAGAAAAGATGCGGCAACCAGTACTAGTTTGAGGTATTGTTTTTTACGTAAATATTCCCATACTACCAACAGAAATCCAAGAACCAGGAAATAGTAATCATTCACTACATCATGAATAAAATGCTTATTGGAAGGCAGGGTGAAATAATTCGGGAAATAGCTGATGAAATTTCGCAAATTGCCCATAGAAGAGGAGTCGTATGCCGTCTTGAAAAATATGGATTTCAAAAAGTACAAAACGATAAAAACACCAGCGTAAAGACCGTATAACCTCATCGACTTCCGGTCGTACAACACAAAGAAAATCGACAGAAAAATAAACGGAAAA
>JALVDO010000523.1 GCA_027008975.1 Saprospiraceae bacterium
AAACAGCTTTTCTCCCTTTGAGCCCCGGTTGGGAATGGCTTATAAACTTTCCCCCAAACAAAAAATCAGTTTGGGACTGGGCCTGCATTCTCAAAATCAATCCAACTATTTATACTTTCATAGCAACCGACTGAAAGATGGACAACTCGATACCTATAATAAAGGCATGGGGCTGACTAAAAGTGCGCATTTTGTCCTGAGTTATGACCGTCAGTTGGGGGCAGTTTCCCGACTAAAAATTGAAACTTACTACCAGTATTTATTCAACATACCGGTCGAGCAACAACCCAGCTCCTTTTCACTAGTGAATACAGGAGCAGGCTTTTCCCGCTTCTTTCCGTTGCCGCTTTCCAATACAGGTACCGGTCGAAATTATGGAGTAGAGATGACGTTGGAACGCTTTTTTACAAGAGGATTTTATTTCCTGGTCACGGGTTCTTTGTTTGATGCCAAGTACAAAGGTAGCGATGGTGTCCTGCGAAATACCTCCTTCAATGGCCGATATGCAGGTAATATCCTATTAGCTAAAGAATTTACATTCAAAAACAAAAACACCCTAAATATCGGAGCAAAAGTAACGACAGTCGGAGGACGATGGTATGGCCCGGTCGACGAGGTACAATCAGCCAAGGAACTCGAAATAATCTACAAAGATGAGTCGGTAAATACGTTGCAGTTTCGACCCTATTTCAGGGCTGATGCCAAGGTTAATTACAAAATAAATGCGAAAAAAGTTACCCACGAATTCTCCGTTGACCTCGTCAACTTCCTCGGGATTAAGAATATTCTGACCTTAACTTATGCGCCGGATCACCCTAGTGGTAATCCGATTCGAGAGGAGTATCAGTTGGGCTTTTTGCCTATTTTTTATTATAAATTGGACTTTTAAATACCTGACAAAAATCACCCCCCATGCTGACAATTCTTATTTTTGAAAAGAATCGAGGGGACGTATCTTTGCCGCGATGAAGAGGTTTGGCGCTATATTATTAGTATTTGTTATTATTACAAGTTCCTTGCAGGATTTGATAACCTTCGCTACATTTAAGGCCAATCAGGATTATATTGCCACGCATCTTTGTGTCAATCGGTTGGATAAAATACCGCGCTGTCAGGGTAGTTGTTATTTGCAAAATAAGATTGCTTCTGAACACAAGGACGACCTCGACGGCATACCGGCTCCGAATCTTCAAGACAGGCTGGAATTGGTTTACCTCGTTTCTTCGAAGGCAATGTTGCCGATGGAGCAGGATGCCGATGCCGGTTTACCACTCATCTCAAAGGAAAGGGCTCTACTTTCCGCAAACCATACAAGAGGTATCTTCCGACCTCCGATTTTCTTTTAGTAACAGGTGACTTCATAAATTTTCCAATCATTGAGCCCAAAGGGATCGGTGAGTGGGAAATTTGACCCATTTTTAGACAGGATTAACAGGGTTGACAGGATTTTTTGCTTTGCAAAAATATCTGTCGGTTGTATCAAGTGTCTATGAGTGGGGATTTGTTTGCCAATTTTGAGCTTCATAAATTTTCCAATCATTGAGCCAAAGGGATCGGTGAGTGGGAAATTAATATTAATACATTAAAAGAAAAAATCATGTTTTACACATATACAACCATAAAAAATAAACACATCAATCGGTTCATTTCGATGTTGATTTTAATAGTCATTGCCAATATTACAACGGCACAATCTCCTTTAAAACTACTCGATGAAAACACACGTACAGCTATCGCGGGAGCGACGTACCACTACGGAGATGCAATGGGTATCTCTGATGTAGATGGCATCATTGTGATTGATTATAGGGCGGGGCAACAATTGCGCTTGTCGCATTTGATGTATGGAGACTGGTCACTGTCTGATGAGGAAGTAAAAGAAGCTGTGGCAAATGGTGTCATTTATCGTGCAGAGCGACTCAACGACCTACAGCCGGTGACGGTTGTCGCATTGCGAGGTTCGAGAGGAGTGAATGAAGGAATGGAAGTAGATAACATCGCTAAACTAAATCACGACGCAGGAGCCATTCTAAGCCGGAACGCAGGTATTTCCGTTATCAAAAAAAGTGGAAATTATGGGTTTGACCCCGTCCTTCGTGGATTCAAATACGATCGCCTGAATATCGTCGTTAACGGAACACAATGTGCCTCGGCAGCCTGTCCGAATCGAATGGACCCACCGACAAGTCAAATCTCCGCCAATATGATGGATGGCATTGAAATAATGAAAGGACCGCACTCCCTGCGCTTTGGTGCAGCGTTCGGTGGGACGATTAATTTTAAGTCGCCTAAGCTGAAATTTGAGGAAGGCAATCGACCATTTGGGCGGCTTTCGACGAATTATGAAAGCAATGGTAAGATACTGAGAGGAGAAGGTATGCTCGGGATACGAGGTGGGAAATACGAAGCAAAAGTATTTGGCTCCTGGTCGCAGGGCGATGATTATACGGATGGAGAGGGCATTGTAATTCCTTCTAGCTTCAATAGGGGAAGCCTTGGTGCTAATCTTGGACTGAAATTGTCAGGAAAGCAGAATGTGAAATTCTCTGCCACACACAATTTTGCATCGGATGTGCTGTTT
>JALVDO010000524.1 GCA_027008975.1 Saprospiraceae bacterium
TGGAGCCGGATTCCTCATCCCGATTCTCGGCAAGATGATGCGAATGCCGGGATTACCCGCAACACCTGCTTCCGAAAATATGTCCATTGATGATGATGGAAAAATTTCAGGTTTGTCGTAGTGAAAAATATATCGGTTCTAAGGTATTAGCCAAAAAGTATTTTTGGAACCGTTGGAGGAGATGACCTAATTGAAAGGAGGAGAAGTCCCAATCCATTTCATTTTTTAATAAAAAACTCCTATATTTGTTTGTAAAATAGATATTCTAATCATGACGATACATAGAATGAAATTGAAGGATTTAGATACCGAATATATTCAACGGCTTAAATCTGAACAAAAAGATGGAGATGCAGAGGTCGCCATTTGGGTATCCGGAAGTAAGAATATGATGCCGGACGATGAATTTTGGAGTATTATTTCTACGCTGGATTGGACTAAAGACAACATCAATGAAGTCATTGAGCCCGCAGTTCATTATTTAGCCAAGCTTCCGGTAAAGAAGATTAAAGCTTTCGAGAATTCACTTTCTAAGAAATTGTATCAACTCGATGGGTTGGAGTATGCTAAAAATATGGGGGAAAATTCCTACAAGGGAGAGGATCAACCATTTTCTTCGGATTTGTTTTTGTATGCCAGATGTGCAGTAATTGGGGAGGGTAAAAATGTATTCAATAGAGTATTAAAACAACCGAAAACCATGCTTAAAAATCAAATGTTTGAGCGATTACTTAGTATTGCAAGCTTGGCGTATAAACGGAAAACGGGAAAACAGTTTGACTATATTCCTGCTTATATTTATGAGACCTTTGCCAATGCAGAAGGTTGGAAAAGCAAAGGGCTATTGGAAAATATATTTAATTAATGAGCAAAAGACACCGAAATTCTCACCAAAATGAAGATGAACATCACCTTTATGCCATTTGGGATAGTGAAGAAGAAGATGTGTTAAAATATGGGATTAGTAGTGACCCAATAGAAGAGGATGGATTATCAAGAAGAGTCCGTAGTCAGTTAAACTTGTTTAATGCAATAGTGGGGGTAATGCGTTTTTTTGGTGAAATTCTAATAAAGGGAATTAAGGGGCGGAAAAAAGCAGAGCAAATAGAGAAGGAGTATATTGATGCGTTCGAAAAAAAACATGGTTATAAACCTCGCGCCAATCGGAAATAAAAATGTGAGTAATAAAGTATTCGATTAGAAAACACTTAAAAACTTCCTGTCAGACAGACGATCTTTTTTCATACGTTAAAATAATAAAAATAAATACTGTTCCTCCTGTTATTAGCGTTCGCATAGGAAGAACACATAAGAGTCATACATTATGATAAAGAATATTCCGTTGCTATTGACGATTTTCATGCCTTTGATTTTTATTAAGTGTGGTGCAGAAACCAGTAAAAAAGAAAATGAAGCGAACACAGGGATTGATGTAGTGAATGAAGCAGCATTAGAGCAAGTCATAGAAAGGGATGATGATGGCAATCTGAAAATTTTCTCCAAAATCAGAAATGGTGATGCCAAGGAAGGGAAATTTATTAGAATGACACCGGATAGTATCATGATTGAGGAAGCGTACTACCACCACGACACCCTGAATGGAAAGCGAATCCTCTTTTCCGACAAGGGAATTAAAGAAACTGTGGAGACCTATAAGAAAGGGATCTTCGATGGACCTTATACCTCTTATTATCCCGATGGCACCATTGCATTTCAGGGTGAATACCAAAACAATTCAATGGAAGGTGTATGGCGAAGGTATTATCAAAACGGACAAGTCATGGAGGAGGTCACCTTCGCAAACAATGAAGAAAATGGTCCCTTCACCGAATACAATGAAAATGGGACTCTCAAAGCAAAGGGAACCTACCTCAATGGAGATAATGAAGAAGGCGAATTATTGGTCTATGATGAAAATGGCGTACTCCTTCGCAAAATGACTTGCCAGAATGGTATGTGTAAAACGGTGTGGAAGCAGGATTTGGGCGAAGTAAAAACGATAAAATAAGACAAAATATGCGATTAAAACTACTCCTCGGTTTATGCCTGTTACCCTTTTTGCTTTATGCGCAAATAGGAGGGAAGACCACTTATACTTTTTTGGATTTATCCCCTTCTGCTCGATCTACAGCCTTGGGCGGCAATTACATCACCGTCGCCGATGACGATGTACTGAATGCATTTCAAAACCCCGCTACATTGGGTTTGATGACACATCAAAAGCTCGCTTTTAGTCAGGGCTTTCACGTGGGAGGTGTGCGTTTTAGCAATTTTGCTTATGGGCACTCCGTTTCCAAATGGAAAATGAACTTTATGCTCGGATTGCAGTCCATACAATATGGGAATCTGAAAGAAACAGACGAATTGGGAGCCGTCCTTGGCGATTTGAAAACGAGAGAGACGGCAATAAACTTAGTAACATCCTACCGGTTCTACGAAAAATTGACTTTCGGGGCTAATCTAAAAGTTATCTCCTCGGCATTTGGCGATTATGGCTCCTGGGGAATTGCCAGTGACTGGAGTGCTTTCTATCAGGATACGGCAAAGGGGACGTCCTTTACTTTTATCATCCGAAACCTCGGTAGCCAATTGAGCACATACAGCAAAGGTGGTAAGCGTGAGCGGCTACCTTTCCAGATGCAAATCGGTTGGTCCAAAAGATTAAAACACCTGCCTTTCCGCTTCTCCGTTGTCTATCACCACTTTGATAAATGGGATATTCTCTACGACGACCCCAACAAAGAAGACCTCACTAGTCTCTTTGGCGACAGCCCAACTGAAAAGAGCAAGGCAGCCATATTTTTTGATAAATTTTCAAGACATTTTATCTTGAGTGGGGAGTTTATTCTTGGAAAAAAAGACAACTTTCGCTTAAGAGCAGGTTATAATTTCCTTCGTGGAAAGGAAATGAAACTCGACAATCTCAGGAGTTTTGCCGGGTTCACGATGGGCTTTGGCTTCAAAATAAATCGCTTCAGACTCGATTACGGTCGTGCCAATATCCACCTTGGGCAATCAATGCATCATGTAACCATTTCGACGGGTATCTCTGAATTCAAAAGGAATGTGGTTCGTTCGTTTTGAGTGACTTTCCCTGAGCCTACTTAATTTCTTTCTCGCAAAGAGGTGGGTTCTCGCAAAGTTCGCAAAGGTTCCGCAAAGGGACGCAAAGAGGTGGGTTCTCGCAAAGTTCGCAAAGGTCTCGCAAAGGTCGCAAAGATTCTCGTATTCAAATCCGTGTAAATCCGCTTAATCCGTGTCATCTGTGTTCCCCCTTCATTCTATCATTTTATCATTCAATTTCCCGCAAAGGAGCGCCCATACGGACAAGCAAAAGTTTCGCAAAGACCGCAAAGAATCTCCCAGTCCCCCAGTCTCTCAGTCTCTCAGTCTCCTTTTCTCACAATCTCACAACTCATTCGCCCATTCGCCCACTCGCCCATTCGCCTACTCGCCCATTCACTCATCCCTCCTTCGTCAGGATGCAGGCCTCCCTCCCTTCGGTCATGAGGCAGGCATTCAATCATTCAATCATTCACTCCTCCCTCCCTTCGGTCATGAGGCAGGCATTCAATCATTTTCTCGCAAAGGTTTCGCAAAGGGGCGCTAAGGTTTCAACCAGGAATTTTATATCTTTGCGGCATGTCTGATAATAAGCAACCCGGAGGTATTGAATCATCCTTACAGAATGGGATTCGAACCATTACTTTTTCGCATCCAAGTCATAACTCGATGCCCAGCCCTTTATTGAAAAAGCTAAGGGAAGCCATCGACTACGCAGGTACAGACGGAGCGACAAAAGTAGTCATCCTTCAGAGTGGTGGTGACCGGACTTTTTGCGCCGGCGCCAGTTTTGACGAGTTGATTAGTATTAAGGACGAGCAACAGGGGGAGGCCTTCTTCATGGGGTTTGCCAATGTGATTAATGCCATGCGCTCTTGCTCGAAGATAATCATTGGCAGGGTGCAGGGAAAAGCCGTTGGCGGAGGTGTCGGGCTGGCTGCAGCAACCGACTATTGCCTCGCAACCAAGTACGCTGCAGTGAAGCTAAGCGAATTATCTATCGGAATAGGACCCTTTGTCATCAGCCCGGTAGTAGAACGGCGGATTGGCACAACGGCATTTGCCCACCTCGCTTTGGATGCTACGCATTGGCAAACAGCAGCGTGGGCAAAAGAAAAGGGATTGTTTGCCGACGTTTACGAGGATACTGCCACCCTGGATGCCGCAGTGCAGGAATTAGCTGTACAATTGGCAAAAAGCAATCCGAAGGCACTGTCGAAAATGAAAAAAATCCTTTGGAATGGGACAGAACACTGGGATAAACTGCTACACCAGCGGGCACAGATTAGTGGACAATTAGTCCTTTCCGATTTCACCAAAAAAGCATTGACAAAATGAATGGTGATATGATGATTAAAATAATGTTGAATATTGTTGATGAGCAGATCCGAAAGAACGACCCGCCCATCACCAAAAAGACATTGAATCGTCTCCTGGCTCTGGGGCACAGCGAAGATGTTGCAAAAAAAATGATTGCTATTTGTGTATCAAAAACAATGAACACCACCCTCCAAACCGAATTGCCATTCGATAAGGAACAATTTACTCGATTATTAAATAGGCTGCCGGAGTTCAAAACACCGGGAGAATAGCAGACTTTATGCCATTATTCCCAGCCAATCATTTCGACAATATAGGTGCCTTTATAGCCTAATTTTTCCAAATTCTTTTGGTATTTTTCCGCTTCTTTTCGGGTGGCAAAACTATCTCTCGATTCTATCACCCATATATCTTCACAAGGACGATGTCTCGCAATCAGGCTTTCGTGAAAGGGATAATCTGCTGGTGATGTCTCACGAAGAATAGCTACTTGAAGTTTGTACCTTTTGACCGGTTTTGTGTCAAACTTGGGAAGATGCCCTCTTTTTTTCGTGGCTTTGCCTCTCCCCCAATCTCCCCCTTTTGCGTAGGATGTTGGCGGTGGGCCGTCACAATAAGAAGGCCTTTGGCTTTGAGCTGTGAGTATCAAAGGGAAAGTTAATAACAGAAGTAGTATTAAATTTCGCATGGGACAAATATTTAAATTAAACAAAAAAATAACAATTTCATAGAGTGAAACCGGAGTCATTAATTATCAGAAATAATAAACAATTGAGGATTAGAGGTGCAGGATGTTAGGATTATTAGGGTATAAAGTTAGGCACTTTATACGGAAAATTGCAAAGAAAAGGAGGTTTATCTGTAAAATATCCCCTAAAACGGCTAAGTCTTTTATAAATGAACAATTTAAAGTACTTTTGTTGCAGATTATTTCTACCAATAGAATTTTAAAATCAATGAGAAGTACATTTTTTGTTTCGGGGTTGATAAGCTTTAGTCTTCTTTTTTTTCTTTCCTCCTGTGGTGATGACAATAAAGTACAGTTGGATTTGCTACAGGGGAAGTGGACAATTGACAAGGCGTTTCGGGGTGAGCGAAAAACTGAGTTATTAAAAGACCTCTTTTTCGAATTTCATGAAGATGGAAAGATGATGGTCAATATCAGTGGAAAGCCAGAACAGACCAAATATGAATTAATAGACGGCGTCATTCACCAGACGGAGTCCAGCTTAGATATCGACTACCAGCTAAAGTCACTTACCGACTCTACACTCGTATTACAAACAGTTATTAGGAATATACCATTTGAGTTCTATCTTGTCAAAAGCATGGAGTAGACTAAGGGCTATTTTGAAAATAAATTGCTCGCTAAAATTTCCTCATACACTTTATCGGGAACCAGATATTGGATAGATTTTCCATTTCTGACACACCGGCGGATATAGGTCGCCGAAATGTTCATCTGTGGTACATCCTCAAAGATGCGAACATTTCCCTTTTCGCTGTAATCCGGCACTTCCAGCCCGGGTCTTTTATAGACGTAGATAGCATAATCCCGAAGCAGCAAATCGACATTTTTCCACTTGTGTAAGGTCACCAAATTATCTCCACCCATAATTAAAACAAATTCCTTTTCGGGATATTTTTCCCTCAGTACAGTCAAGGTGTCAATGGTATAAGAGGGCATGGGAAGTGAGAATTCAATGTTACTTGCCCTAAAGTTTGGATTATCTTCTATCGCTAGCTGTACCAAAAAATAGCGCACCTGATTAGGAGCCAACGACGTTTTCTTCTTGAGTGGATTATGGGGAGACACAACAAACCAAACCTCCTTTAGATCAGTTTGGGTTGCCATATAATTGGCAATCACAAGATGCCCTGTGTGGATGGGATTAAAAGAACCGAAAAAGAGACCGACTTTCATTTTTAAACAACTTCACTACAAAAAGGCTTATCCACAAAACATGAGGATAAGCCTTCCTTGTTGGTACAAAATCGGGATACAATTAAGCGTAAACAGATTCTTTACCAAATTTAACAGTCAATAAATAGTAGAACATGCCTCTGTATTTATTTCTGTTACTGCTCCCAAGCTGCTCGCAAACTTCCTTAATAGCTGCATCCAACTTGTCAGAGTCCTTCATGCCCAATTTCTTGATTAAGAAATTGTTTTTTACACGTGCTAACTCATCAGGGTCAGAACAAGAAACCGTTGCTGCGTCTTTGTTGTAGATGCTTGGTCCTAGCCCCTTAGCCACTTTTTTTAGTAAATCCATATCGGCATCAACACCGGCTTTGTCTTTCAACTCTTTCGCATAAAGAGCTACTTTGTCATCAAATTGACTCATACTTTAGTTATTTTTATGTTAATTACGAATAATCAACCGCAATATAGGGTTTTTTGCGTATTTGTAAAAAAAAATGGTGGCGATATTTATTTATTTGGAGATAAGAGTAAAAATAACTCCGTAAAGAGGCGTATCTTCGTTTTATGAAAGCACTAATCGGGTTTCTTATAGGGATATGCGGAATCGTTTTCCTGCACGCGCAGGAAGGAGAAATTTCGATAAAAGTTTATGACTTCGATGACGGATTGAGTCATCGAAACGTCTTTGCTATTCAGCAGGACAGCAGCGGGTTTATTTGGATAGGAACAATAAATGGACTGAATAGATTTGACGGTTATACTTTTGAATATTACAGCCAATCCATTCCTGCCCTGCAACAAAAAGCCGTCACTACTCTGGCAGCAAATGCAAAAGGACTCGCTTTTGGTTTGAGTAATTACATAGGTCAGATAAACCTCTCTGACAATACAATACCGCAACTATTTGAGCTAAAGGGGAAGAGTGATCTGAGGCGACAGGCGCAAGTGCCACACAATTTTTTTATCGATGATAAGCAAACCCTTTGGGGAAGTATTTACAATGAAAAGACAGGAAAGAGTGCCCTTTTTCGAAAAGAGATGCAGGATTCCATCGAATTTCTCTTTGAAGCCAAGGGTAATTATCCAGGAAGGCCCATTATAGAATACAGGCACTATATCTATATAGCCGTCGGGCAAAATGAAATCTGGAAATTGAAAGAATCCGGGCAGTTAATCGCTAAGTTCAAAGCTCCAACTATTTACGAAGAGCGAAGTAATACGCCAAGTCGCGTCGTACATTTTTGGGCGGATACCTCGCAATTATGGGTTATGTTATCCAATGGAAATATTTTCTCTTTTGACGATGTAGGGGAGGGGTTCGTTACTCACCCTATTAATGAAATTCTAAATAAAAAAATCATAGCCAACACCTTCATGGTAGAAAACAATAGCGATATCTGGATTGGGGGGAATGGCGTTTTATTGCAATACAAATCCGGTGATAATCTAATAATCGACTATTCTTCCAAAATACGGGAATACACCAAAAATACTTCGCAATTTAGGCAAATATTTAAAGACCGATCGGGCGCTATCTGGCTGGCGACTAATTACGGTGCCGTCAAACTCGTTTTTGGTAATGACCTTTTCAAGTCCTACCTCAATGGAGGAAGTGAATACTGCTCAGACAGGTACTGTAGTACTCGCGAGATAACCGAAGATGAGGAGGGAAATATCTACATTTCCTACTACAACTCTATCCACGTCCTCAACCCTAAAACGGATGAGCTTACGCCTCTTTTTTCGTCTGGAGACTTTTTTAATTATCCATTTGGATTGCACTATTTCAAGGGGGCTTTGTGGGCAGGAAACGGGATAAGAATTAACCTCGACGACCTCTCAATTGATACCATCTTCCCCCATCCCGGTGTTGATTTGGGCTATGTCATGGAGGATAAGAACCACCAATTGTGGATGGGCTGTATGGACAAACTCTACCACTACGATCCGGTTGAAGAAAAACTATTGGATTATCAGGACAGGTTTGGAAACTGGGACGATCAGTACGGACAAATAAGTTACATTTATCAGGGTATTACCAATGATTATATTTGGATTTCGACGTTGGATAATGGTCTGTTTCAGTTGACCGCCGAGGGAGAACGCATCAATCATTATTCAGCGGAGGATTATTTGCCACACAATAAAATAAATCAAACGTTCGAAGACGATAGGCACAACCTCTGGATAGCATCAGGGATGGGATTATGTCGACTGAGGATTGATACTGATTCCATCAAATGTTATACTACCCAATCAGGTTTACCGAATGATTTTATCAATGGAATGTTGCCCGAAGGAGACTCCTGCTTGTGGATTAGTACCGATTTTGGTTTGAGCCGAATGTCAATTAGGGAGGAATCTTTTACAAATTTTTTTGTTACAGATGGGCTGAGCGCTAATGAATTCAACCGCAACTCCTCGTATAAAGCACGGGATGGTCGAATGTACTTTGGAGGGATGAATGGCGTCAATGCCTTCTATCCTGAAAAGCGGCTATTAATTGAAAAAGAGAAAAAGAGAAAGGCTCCCCTACTGCTCACAAAGTTCTCCAGGCTTAACGCAAGTACTGATAGCCTCTATGTGTCCAGATATGGACTGAATAATTTAAAACATATTACGCTAGTACCAAGTGATAAATTTTTCAGTTTTGACTTTGCACTTGCAGATTACAGGTATCCTTCCGAAAATCTTTATTCTTACCGTCTTGATGGTTATGAAAGTGAATGGTCGTCCCCGCTGAGTAATCGAAGTATTCGATACACCAACATTCCGCCCGGAGAATATACCTTTATGGTAAAAGCCAAAGCACACAACGAGGATTGGAGCAAGAACATTTTAAAAGTCGGTGTGACTATTCAAAAACCCTACTATCAAAAGTTGTGGTTTCAGTTATTGCTCGGATTGTTGCTAATTGGAGGCGTTTGGGCAATACTAAGATACAGAATTTATCGACTTCGGATGAAGGAGCGAATCCTTGCAAGACAGGTTCGAGCCAGAACAAAGGAACTCGAGAAAGAGAAACAAAAATCGGACGAGTTATTATTGAATATCCTCCCCAAAGAAGTAGCTGATGAGCTAAAACTAAAAGGATTCTCCAAGGCAAGGCGGCACGATTTTGTAGCTGTACTCTTTTCTGATTTTGAAGGCTTTTCTAAAATTGCAGAAAAACTGGAACCCGAACAACTCGTCTCCGAAATTGACTATTGTTTTAGTGCCTTCGATAAAATCGTCGAGAAATACCAGGTCGAAAAAATAAAAACCGTAGGCGATGCCTACCTTGCAGTTGGCGGCATCTCCGATCCGGGCAAGCAGAAGGTTGTCGACATTATCCACGCTGCTCTGGAAATGCAGGAATTCATGAAAAGGACGGAAGCCCAACGCAAAAAAGAAAGACGTCCTTAC
>JALVDO010000525.1 GCA_027008975.1 Saprospiraceae bacterium
ACATCGGGTTGCTCATAGCTTCTTTTTATTGAACACCCCTCTGCTTCCACGTATTTTATCCGAATTTGCTCACAAGCAAACGGGAATAGACATACATCCGGGGGCTCAAATCGGCAGCCAATTTTGTATCGATCATGGTACAGGAGTGGTGATTGGAGAAACCGTTTCCATCGGCAATAATGTGAAAATTTATCAGGGAGTTACCCTAGGAGCGCTCAGCGTCCAAAAAGAATTGGCAAAGACCAAAAGGCATCCAACAATCGAAGACGATGTTGTCATCTACGCTAACGCAACTATTCTTGGGGGAAATACCGTTATCGGAAAGGGCTGCATCATTGGTGGTAACACCTGGATTGTCAAAAGTGTGGAGGCTGGACAACGGGTTTATTATAAAGGGATGAATGAATGATTGAATGGGCGAGTGGGCGAAAAGGCGAATGAGCGACAAGGTGATAACTTCGCAGCCCATGGGCAAGAAGGTGGCAACTTAGGAGCGGGTTGGTGAAGGGAGAATGGGAGACTGAGAGATTCTTTGCGCCCCTTTGCGGTCTTTGCGAGACTCTGCGAAACCTTAGCGTACCTTTGCGGGAAATGATTGAATGAGTTGTGAGATTGGGAGAATTGGAAAGAAAGAAAAAACAAATTATTATGAATATACTCTCCATTATCGGCAATACGCCACTTGTAGAACTGACACAATTGAATTCTAACCCGAACGTCCGGATATTTGCTAAGCTCGAAGGACAAAACCCGGGAGGAAGCGTCAAGGATCGCCCGGCATTCAACATGATCTCACAAGCACTAAAGCGGGGAGACATTACGCCGGAGAGCAAACTCGTAGAAGCGACAAGTGGTAATACGGGTATCGGATTGGCAATGGTCGCCAATATTTACGGACTGGAAATGACGCTGGTCATGCCTGCTGATGCAACACCGGAGCGTATAAAAACGATGAAAGCCTATGGCGCTAATGTCGTATTGACACCAGCTGAAAAATCAATTGAATACTCGAGAACTTACGCCCAAGAACTTGTCGAAACCGAAGGGTACTTTATGATAAACCAATTTGGAAATGACGACAACTGGAAAGCACACTACAAAACGACGGGTCCCGAAATATGGCGCGACACCAAGGGACAGATTACGCACTTTGTATCCGCTATGGGAACGACCGGTACTATCATGGGCGTATCGACCTACCTCAAGGAGAAAAACAGCGATATTCAGATTGTAGGCGTACAACCAACCGATGGCTCCCGAATACCGGGCATAAGACGCTGGAGCCCCGAATTTCTCCCAAAGATATTTGATGCAAAAAAAGTAGATAGAATCATTGATATCAGCGAGCAGACAGCGACAATTACCATGGAGCAACTAGCCAACAAAGCATCCGTATTCGCAGGGAAAAGTAGCGGAGGAGCTGTTGCTGCAGCCATACAACTGTCTAAAGAACTATCGGAGGGAGTGATTGTTTGCATCATCCCTGACAGAGGAGACCGTTACCTAAGTGAGTGGTAAGATTTAATACGCAACCGACTTCTTTTTGGCAAAGACTTGACTGTACAGCGCAAACATGACCCCACCAAATATCAAATTGCCCAACAAAGTATTTAGGAAGAAAGGCTGACCGGCGACATAAGCAGCCATCAGTCCCGCTCCATTTTTGGGATACATACCCGAAGACATCCAAACCCCAAAATTAGTCACCACAAAAAAGATAACAGCAGCTAAGACGCTGGCACCAAGAAAATTTTTCAGATTGACCTTCTTCAGTAAAACAAAGCCCAATAAAGAAATACCTGCAAATGCCGCATATACCCAAAGATTTCCCGCCCACTGAAAACCATCATAATACTGACCGTAAATGACATTGTTAAGCACCACATCGCTTAGCCACATCGCAACCAGAGGAATTAGAAAGCCTAGAGCGCGATTAGAAACATAAGCAGCGCCAAACAGCGCCATTGCCCCAATGGGCGCAAAGTTGGGTGGGTGAGGTATAAATCGAGTAGCAACCGCTGCTACTATCATCGCTACGATAACCCCCAACTGAAATTTATTCTTTCTCATAACCTGTGTTTGATTTTTCACAAAAATAACAACAATTTGTCAGTAAGCAATGTTTTTGTTCCCTTTTTTTATTTACGGCAACTGGTCTAAGGGCAAATGATCGCCGAGATATTTCCCGTAATAGGCAATCTCTATGCGCCCTTTTTCATCAATCAAAAAATCTGCGGGGATACGTCGAAGGCTGGCATCGCGACGGTATTTTTTCCCTTTGTACAATTTTTCGCCCTCCTTTTCCTGATATTTGGTTTGCTTTTTGCGCAAGCCTTTAAAAACTTTACAAATGGATTTTTCGACCTTGTATTTTTTATAAAGTTGCCCTTTGTGATCAGAAATGATGGGGAAGGGAATTTCAGAATCCGCCACATAAGTCCTCAACAAATCCTCTTTTGATTCGAAAACACCAATGACCCGTATGCCTTTCCGTCTAAGGGAATCATAAGACTCGATCAATTCGTGTGCACGAAAATTACACACTACACAGCCGGCATACCGAAAAAAGACCAGCAA
>JALVDO010000526.1 GCA_027008975.1 Saprospiraceae bacterium
AAAGAAAAAAAAATGAAAAATCAAATTTACGCAAAGAAAATCATTAGAATCGGGGAGCTAACATAGAAGATTCCCGAGCCGTCATCAACCTAGAGTCGGCTTTTGAGCCATCCCCAGGCATCAATGTATCAATCAAAAACGTTCTACAATTGAACAATCGAAAAAATCATGAACCGTACAAAAGTAACCACCTTGTTTTTATTCATTACCCTGTTGGTAATGGGATGCCATAAAGAAACGCCCGAACCCGAAAATAACGAACCGCAGGCCATCGTCACTTTTAACGACAATCCGATTATGTATTGCAATTTGGAGGTAGGGCAAAAAAGTGCCTATGTTCTGCTCCAATTTCGTCCGGATCGCTTTACACACCTGATTCTTCCTATCTTTATTTTATGAAGGTAGAAAATAACGAATTGCACCTCTTTGACCCGAATATGACTTATGGAATTAACAGCTCCTTGTTCTGGGGGCAAAAATGGACGTTAGACCTAAGCCTGAACGATGAAAACGAAACAGATATTATCGGCTGGAAAACAACTATGGGTTATTGCGAATGCGACAGAGATGGTTATGATCCTTTGCTCGAACTCTTCGGTGTACAATATGAGAATGTGAATATTTCCATTCGGAACGCCGTTATGGCGGTAGATGGTCCCGGAACGACTTTTATGTATTCATCCGACCATGGGATGATACGCTCCTCTCATTACAGTTGGTGGTTGCAAAGCGGCTATGGTTGGGATTTACTGGGAGAGTAGTTAAATAAGCCGATGTGCCAAGAGATTGTTGGCACATCGGCTTACTTCTTCTATCGCTTCTCCCGTACCGCCTGATACCCCTCGTACCCCTTTCGCACGCACTTCACCTCCCAATCGAATTGGTAGGTTCCGGCACCGTGGAATAATTCTTTCACCTTAAAGCCCGTAGCTGTCTTTTCCACTACTGCTAATCCTTTGCAATCGGCAGAAAGTGGCGTCAGCATTACAGTCATCGTTTCACTATTTGCGACAAGCTGGAAATGATTGGGAAAGACAATTGTCGCTTCTCCATCGATTAGCTGTGCCGTTCCTCTTTCGTAGGCAGCCGCTTCGGGTCCTTCCACGCAGGCGTACCAGATTTCCTTGGTTTTGTCCATTGGGTGCTCCATCCGGAAGTTTTTTACATCTGCATAAAGTACTCCCTGTCCGGCGTTATTGACAAACATTCCGGCTTTGTCTGTCCCAGTTGCATTGTGTACACTGACAATACCCATGTTGTCACTACCTGTGACAGCGCCTATTGTGACGTTGCGCTTATTGACGCCATTGCCCGACTGAAGGATAATCTCTCCACCGAACCGCCCCGTCATATAAACGGCAGGGCTGTTATCTGCATCGTAGATGGAAAGGAAGCCCATACTTTGGGCATCTGATACTGCTCCGAGTTTGAAGGTATTATTGCCCTGGCTATTAAACCCCTGAAGCAAACCGGAAGTAATACCCCCCGCATCTCCCGTCATGGTTCCAAGATGAAGCAATTTGGTGTGAAGAGAATCTCCAACCATTATCTGCCCTCTATTGTGGTCTAGCTCCGTGCCAAGTGTCACTAGTGCGATGCTGTTTCCTTTGCCATAAAGGTAAGCCGAGCCTCCATTCCCTCCGGAAGAAAAAATTAAGCCGCTGCCCCCGTTCGGTTTTTTCAACTCTTCAAGTGTGCCAAACGCTTCCGCTTCTACGTAAAAGCCAAGCCCTTCCTGCGGATTTCGCAACTCCAACTGACCTCCAACATCGCTTGAAAATAGCTTTCCCTGTACCGCACCTAGCGTGTTGCGTACGTCAATGCTTCCGCCATGATTGGCAACGCTTTTCATTGAAATTTGGAAATAATTGGGGTCAGCGCCTTTTTTGATATTAAATGTTCCACCTGCCGACGTGGAGTACATATCAAAGACGACATTTCCATCGTTATCGCGAATGATAAAATCATTCATCACCTCCAACATTGCAAGCTGCGAATGGTCAAACCCAATCGCGACATTTTCATTGGTAAAAATATCGTTATTGGCGCCATTTTGTGACCATAGTGAACTACCGCCTATGCCAGCGAGATTCACCTGTCCACCACCGTTCGTCAGGCTAAGGGTATTCCCGTTCAAATTGAGTTGTTGTATCTCATTCAAGGGGTCGATATCATCAATCGGCAGGAAGACTGTACTTCCCTGTGTCAGAATTAACTTACCTGTAGCGGGAGTGTAGAGTAATTCCTGCAATTCATTTTGAGGGTCGGCATCGGCATCTTCCGTACCATCCTGAATGACGGCGAGGTCGATTTGGTTACCATCCTCAATGGAGAGGGTCGTACCATTGAGCTGAAGCGTCTGGTCGTCGGTGCCGCCACCTCCGCCGAGACCACTCAAATCTACCTCCCCACCGCCATCGCTCAGGACTAGGTTGTTTCCGACCAGTTCAATGGTCTGAAACTCGTTAAAAGGGGAATGGTCGTTATCGTCCACATCTATGGGAATGTGTACCGTATTGCCATCCGAGATAGTCAAGTCCAGCGTATTTAGGTCAAAGTTCAGTTCTTG
>JALVDO010000527.1 GCA_027008975.1 Saprospiraceae bacterium
CTATGGGTTTGTCTGTCTGTCTGTCTGTCTGTCCGGAATAAATATCCCTGACTAAATTCCTAAAAAAATTATACATATAAAAAAAGGTTTTAAGAAGTTGTTTCCATACAACTTCGAGTTAAAAAATCATATCAAAGGTGAGGTTGTTTGAGTGAGGAAACCGGGGCTTGGATTATAATGATGCCCTAAAGGTAAGGAAGAAAATTAATTTATGCAATTTTATCTCAATCTTTATATACTGCATTGACCGAATCCTTTAATCTTCTCTTAAAAAAGGCAGGGTTTTAGGTCAAAATTTAAAATAAAAAAGGCTGAATTTAAAATCGAGGATGCTGACCGATAGCGTCAATAGTGGAATATGTTTTGAAAACGAAATCCCACTTTTAAATTTTAAATTTTTCATTCTTCAATTCAAAATTACACATGTTTTTCAATCCACTCCAATACCGTCTGAAAGACCTCTTTTCTATTCACATCATTGTGGATCTCGTGGTAATTACCCGGCCATTCGATGAAGGTTACCTCTGAAGTAATGCGTTTGGCGAAAGCTTCGCTGGCATCTTTGGATGTGATGGGGTCTGCTCCGCCATGCATAATGAGTAATGGGGCTGGGAATTTGCCGGTATAGGTGGAAAGGAAATCACCGGCTTTAATGGTGTCTGCTGCCATGGCAAAGGTGATTTTTCCATGATTTAGCGGGTCGTTTTTATACTTCTCTACTTCCTCTTTGATTGTGGAGATGTGGTTAGCATCCAATTTGGTGTCTTGTTGTACACCCGGGAGGATATTTCTAAGCATTTTACCAATGGCAATCAATGCTTTTGGGGGTTCCATGGCGAGTTTTATCCACGGTCCGGTAGCGATGACGCCATTTAATTTGGGGTGGTACTTTATAGCATAATTGAGTACCACATTGCCCCCCATACTGTGTCCGTACAGGAATAATGGCAGCTTGGGATATTGTTTTTTTGTTTGTTTGAGGAAGATGTCGAGGTCTTCCCAAAGCTTTTCTACGGAGGGGGTATGGCCACGTTTTCCGGGTGTTTTACCATGACCTCTTTGATCGTAACTACGTAGTGAAATATTATTTTGAGTCAGGAAATCAGCGAGGGGTTCGTAGCGTTCGCAGTGCTCTCCCATGCCGTGTACCAATACGACGACCGCTTTGGGGTTGTCAGCTGCCCATTCTTTTCCAAAAATCCGGACACCATCCGCACCTTCCCAATCAAAATTATTCACCTTCATATTTTATCTTCTTTTCCCGTTTTTGTATTGGATAACTTTTGCATCGGGATAATTAACTGAGATAAACTTGTCCAAAAAAGCTCTTGCTTCCTCTTCAGACTCAAAAGAGCCCACCAAGTAAGCATACGATTGATCTTCCAACTGCTCCTCGGCAACTCGCCCGTGCCTAAAGAATATAGGGTTGTCTTCCTGAACCCTTTCCATGGTGTGTAGAATCTCAATTTTATAACCCGAAAAACTTTCGGGAATAGCAGAGGGAAACCTGTTCTCATTGTAGGTTTCCACCTTTGTCTCGTGTAAGATAAGCGAACGCGATGGAGGAACACCAACGCCTCCTTTGTTTAAGAAATCACTATAGGATTCCGGTTCTTTCGCGTCGATATCATTTTTCCATTCACTGTACTTTTCTCGCTTATGCTCAATTTTTTTTGCTGCAAAAATGTCATTATCGAAACCGGCTTCAATGGCAGCGACCTCGACGTCATTCAGGTTTACCTGCGCTTGAATTCCCCATGCGATAAAGGAAAAAAATAAGCACAATAACCCCATTCTTAGGTGGTAAGTGTAGATTCTCATAATTGTTGTGTAGTTATCAAGTTTTTAGTTTCTCTTTCCAAAGGTAAGGTTTTTGTTATAATTGGACAACTTTTTGCCAGTTCATTTCAAAATAACAATCTTCAAGGAACCTTTAAAAGGGTGTTGCTTGCTATTGACCAACATTGCAGGCTTGATGTGAGACGCGAGATTTTTCCGGAATTGGCGGATGTCAATATGTGGGTAATCCGGGTATTTGTCATTGGTTTCGAGTAGCAGGATGTTGGTTAATTGGTTGCGTTCAATCAGTTGTTGGCAATGCAGCCAAAAGAGGGTGTCATTTTTTTTCCATTTCATCAACGGGATTTTTTTAAAGAGCGGTAAAATTGGTTTTAATAACCAGTTGTTGCTTAGAAAATTATTGATAACCAAAATCCCATTTTTGGAATCATTGAATTTTTTTAAAACTTTCTTGGCGAGTTGTTTGGGGGTATCGAATACATCGTATAGCCCCTGAAGCGTTTTTCCCAGGTAGCGAATTCTATAATTTTTGACTTCCATAAAGACAAGGGATTCTCCTTTGTAGATGCCTATAAAATCAACGCCTTTCATATTTAGTCCGCTAATTTTTTTGTAATAGGGATGACCGTCGTATTTTTTTACGACCCATTCTTCATTAAACAGAAATTCAATTCCACTTTCTGTGAATTTTTGTTTCATCTCCGTCCCTGCTTTCTTTTTTTGAAAGGTTTGTTTGTGCGTCTTGCTTTCTTTTTGCCGTAAGGATGA